>NZ_JBWKDW010000002.1:219705-278327 GCF_056435735.1 Streptomyces sp. NPDC043878 | reverse complement strand
CCCCCCCCCCCCTTCCCCCCCCCCCCCCCCCCCCCCCCCCCCCCCCCCCCCCCCCACCCCCCTTCCCCCCCCCCCCCCCCCCCCCCCCCCCCCCACAGCCATGTTTCACGTGGAACCGAAGCTGGGTCGCCGGGCGGTGAGGGGACGGCGTGTTTACGGCCGGCGTTCTCGATGACGTTTGCAACGAGGTGAGCGCGCCGGCCGGGCGGAGGCGCCCTTCACGCTGTGCGACGCGCCAGTGACCGTCGACCATGAGGCCAGCTCACAGGGGACGCGGTCGCCGCGGCGATCGCGTCACCCGCTCCGTGGACGTCCACGCCGTCGGCCTGCGGCCCCTTGTTCACCCGGACTGTTTGCGCAAATTTCGCGATCAAGCGGAACGCGGCCCGCACCGGGCGTGACGCACGTCACTTCGAAGGGGTGGAAAGCAAAAACCGGCCGGAGGCCCGTGAGGGCGTCCGGCCGGTGATGTGTGGAGCCTAGGGGAGTCGAACCCCTGACATCTGCCATGCAAAGACAGCGCTCTACCAACTGAGCTAAGGCCCCGGAAGCGGCGCGTCCGACCGGTGAACCACACACCGTCGGGCGCCGCAGACCAGAGTACCGGGTCACCCCGGGTATCTCGCAAAAAGATTAGGGGTCCCGGTGAACGACCACGCTCCGTAAGATGCTCGGCGTGGTTCGCTACAGCGAACCACAGTACTTGGGGAAGCGATGGGGAGACGCAATGGACGCCGCACAGCAGGAAGCGACCGCAAGAGCGCGGGAACTGCAGCGGAACTGGTACGGGGAGCCGCTGGGGGCGCTCTTCCGCAAGCTCATAGATGATCTCGGGCTCAACCAGGCCCGCCTCGCGGGGGTGCTGGGACTGTCCGCGCCGATGCTGTCGCAGCTGATGAGCGGTCAGCGGGCGAAGATCGGCAATCCCGCCGTGGTGCAGCGGGTGCAGCTGCTTCAGGACCTGGCGGGGCAGGTCGCGGACGGCAGCGTCAGCGCGGCCGAGGCGACCGAACGCATGGATGAGATCAAGAAGTCCCAGGGGGGCTCGGTGCTGAGCAACACGACGCAGACGACGAGCAGTTCGGGTGCTCCCACGGTCAAGCGGGTGGTCCGTGAGATCCAGTCGCTGCTGCGGTCGGTGGCGGCGGCCGGGGACATCATCGAC
Organism: Streptomyces sp. NPDC043878; assembly: GCF_056435735.1. Taxonomy (NCBI): domain Bacteria; kingdom Bacillati; phylum Actinomycetota; class Actinomycetes; order Kitasatosporales; family Streptomycetaceae; genus Streptomyces; species Streptomyces sp. NPDC043878. The sequence goes on along the minus strand of NZ_JBWKDW010000002.1, from coordinate 277,162 downwards.
GCGGCCGACACCCTCGCCCCGGCCCACCCGGAACTGGCAGAGTTCCTCCGGGTGTACGGAGCGGGTCGTACCTCCGACGCGGTCGCGCACTACCAGTCCCACCAGAACTGAGCGGGCGGCCCGGTCGCCGAAGGGGGTTCGGCAGCCGGGCCGGCGGCAGCGGCGGAGGGTGAGAGGCCCGTACCTGTCAGGTGCGGGACACGCGGGGGTGTGTCCCGCACGAGAAGGTGCGCGGGAGGGTCGGACCGCTCGTCCGGGGGGAAGCAAGGGGGGTAACCGAAGGGGGAGGGGCGGCGCACATCCATGGGTGAGGTCTTTGCCGGCCGGTACGAACTGGCCGACCCGATCGGACGCGGCGGAGTCGGCGCCGTCTGGCGTGCCTGGGACCACCGGCGCCGCCGTTACGTGGCGGCGAAGGTTCTCCAGCAGAGCGACGCCCACTCGCTGTTGCGGTTCGTCCGCGAGCAGGCGCTGCGGATCGACCATCCCCATGTGCTGGCGCCCGCCAGCTGGGCCGCCGACGACGACAAGGTCCTCTTCACGATGGATCTGGTCGGCGGGGGTTCGCTGGTCCATCTCATCGGGGACTACGGTCCCCTGCCCCCGGGGTTCGTGTGCACGCTGCTCGACCAACTCCTCTCGGGGCTGGGGGCGGTGCACGCCGAAGGTGTGGTGCACCGGGACGTCAAGCCCGCCAACGTGCTGCTGGAGGCCACGGGCATCGGCCGGCCGCGGCTGCGGCTGTCGGACTTCGGCATCGCGATGCGGCTGGGTGAGCCGCGGCTGACGGAGACGAACCTCGTGGTGGGGACGCCGGGGTATCTCGCGCCCGAGCAGATGATGGGCGCCGAACCGGACTTCCCGGCCGATCTGTTCGCGGTGGGGCTGGTCGCCCTGTATCTGCTGGAGGGCGCCAAGCCGGACGCCAAGGCGATCATCCAGTACTTCACGGCGCACGGCACTCCGAGCGCGCCGAAGGGCATCCCGGAGCCGCTGTGGCAGGTGGTGGCGTCGCTGCTCCAGCCCGATCCGCAGGCGCGGTTCCGGACGGCGACGGGGGCCCGCAAGGCGCTCGGCTCGGCCGTCGAGCTCCTGCCCGAGACCGGCCCGGACGACGAGCTAATCGAGATCTTCGACCAACTCGGCCCGCTTCCGGCGGGGTTCGGCCCGGACGGACCGGCCAGGCCCGGACGCGGGGTGCGGGTGGGGCCGGGAGGTCACCTGTCGGGGGACGACGTGTCGTCGGGGTCGGTGGGTCCTGCCGGGACCGCCCGCGAGGACACCGGCGCCCCGGGCGGCGGCCCTGCCACCGGTTCCGTGGCGTCGGGCTCGGGCGAGGGGGCCCTGTCGCGGGATCCGGGTGCCGTAGCGCGGGATCCTGCGGGCCTGTCGCGGGATCCGGGTGCCGTATCGCGTGATCCACGGCGGCGTGGGGGGTATCGGCCGGCTCCGGACGTCCAGGACTCCCGCGTTCCCCGGGTCTCCCGTGCGGAGCCATCCGCGCCCGCGCAGCCGCTCGGGATGTCGGACACCGGCAGCTTCCAGCTGCCGCCGCCTCAGGCGACCGTCTCCTCCCAGGTGTCCGCCGTACCGACGCCGCACGCGAACCCGCGGGCGGAGAGCCGGCCGCTGCCTCCCGGGCAACGCCAGGGCGCACAGCAGCACTTCTCCCCCGACGACCCGACGTACGACCTGCCCTCCGCTCCGTCTCACGCACCCCGTCCGGCGGCGCCCCCCGCTGCCGCGGTGCCGGCGCCGGACCGGGATCGGCGCGAGGACGCCTCCACCGCTTCGTACACCGCTGAGGTCCCGAAGGTCCCGGCGTTCACGCAGGGGCACGCGCAGCCGCGTCACCGGGCCGGCCGTCGGGCCCGCCGGGCCGCGCGCCGGGCCGGTCCGCCCGCCAAGGTCGTGGTCCCGCTGCTGCTGCTCGCGCTGGCCTGCTACGCGGTGGGTTTCTGGGCGCTGACCCGCGTCTGACGGGCGGTACCCGCTGCTTTTCCCCGCACGGCGAGGCGCGACCTCGGCGTGTGGCGAGCGGCGGCCACGGCTACCGCTCGCCGGATCTCCGACGCGCCAGCGCCGTCCACGCTCCGAGCGCCACCAGCAGTACGGTGCCGCCGCCGATGCCGCCCGTGGCGACGAGCCGCATCGTGGCGTTCCCGCCCGCGGTCCCGTTCCCCGACACCGCCCGTCCGTTCCATGCCGTGTCCCCGAAGACGCCGGCCGGCTCGGCGGGTCCGTCGTAGCCCGGGCCACCCCGTGCCCCGCCCTTGATCCGTACGCGCAGGGTCAGTCCGACGGGTGCGTCGCCGAACCGGTCGGCGACCTGCGCGGCCAGGTTCACGACGAGGTAGTACGACCCGGCGAACCTCATGGCGTTCACGCGGTCGGCGACGGCGTAGCGGTTGGGGTAGGCGACCGGCGGGACGGGTTGCAGGGTGGCCGACTTCTGGCTGCCGTCGTAGGTGACGCCGGTGTTCTCGATCTCGGCGCGCACCGGGTTGTGGAGCGACAGGTTGAGGGCGCCGGGCACGAAGCCCTTGCCGCCGCTGGAGTTGCCCAGTTCGACGGTGGCGTACAGCTGCCGGCCCCAGTCGAGCGGCACCTCGTAGAAGAGGGTCTGTCCGGGCCGTATGTCATCGCGCCACACTCCCTGCGTGAGGGGCGTGGCGGAGGCGAACCCCAGGCCGCCCCGGCAGCGCCGTGGATCGCCGGGGAGGGGCTCCGCCGAGGCCGAGTCCCAGGCGTCGGGGGCGCTGGTGGCGGCGGTCTGCCGCAGGCGGGGCTCCAGGACGGGGGAGAGTTCGAGGTCCCAGGTGTCCGGGGAGGCGTCCGTGCCGGTGACGCGCTCGACGACCATGTAGTACGTGCCGGCCGCCTGGCACAGGACGCGCGTGGCCCTGGTCTCGCGGGTGCCGACGGCGGTGACGGGGTGCGGGCTGCGGCTCGCGCCGACGGTGGCACTGTCGAAGGAGCAGGAGTTGCCGTCGGCGTCCTGGACCGAGACCCGGATGCCGTCGCCCGCCGTGACGGCCGTACCGGCGGGCGGGATGGCGGTGGCGGCGACGTAGGCGTTCGACGTGGCGTCGAGTTCGAGGCGGTAGTAGACCTTGCCGGTGGCCGGGAGGGAGCTCTCGTACGACGTGCCGGGCGTGAGACGTTCGGCGTCCGTGGTGCTGGTCCTGGCCGCGACGGGCCGGGCGCCCGCGGCAAAGGCGTAGCGACCGGCGCCGGGGCTGGAACTGGGCCCGGAGTCCGGGCCGGCGGTGCCGTCCGCCGCCGCGGGCACCCCGGGCGGCATCGCCACCGCCGCGCACAGGACGACACCCACGACGGCCACGCGGGTGTGCGCGCGTGCGGGCAGGGTCTCAGACGGCGGCACGGAGGCGGGGGCGGGCGCCGGGGAACGGCCGTACGACACTCTCGCGCGCCACCACGCCGTACGCCGCCCCATCATGCGCCACCCCTCGTCGTCCGCGCGGATCGCGGGACCGTGGCCCATCCTGCCCCGCCGTGCCGCGCGTCATCCGCGCAATCCGTACGAGCGTCCGAAACACCCGGGTCGACGGCCCCCGTCTCCTGCGCCCCGAGGCGGCCCCGGTTCCGCACGGGTGCGTGAGGGGGCCCGGCAACACGAAACCCCGACCGTGAGAGACGGCCGGGGTCTGGTCAGAATCGGTTGTCGATCCTCACGAACCCGTGGGCACGGAGTCAGTCGCCTCCGTCCACAGATCCTGCTCGGCGCGATCCGCCTGGATCTGGCGGTACACGAGGAGCCCGCCGATGGCGGCCAGTGCGACCAGGAGAAGCTTCTTCACCGTGCGACCTCGTCTTTCCTTGACGTGGGGGACTTATGGCGCCCGACTATACACACCGGCCGAGACCGATCGGTGACCTGCGCGGGCCCCTCAACTACCGCTCCGGGTACCGCAATAGAAGCGGATGATGTCGCTCCGATCAGAGGGTGATCACATCCGCACACACGGTGATTACGGCACGATTCCTCCTCATTTCTACTCTTCCGACGCCTTTGCGGCCATCCGGGTGGTGTTCATCCGAAGATCGACGCGCCACGGGCGTCGGTCCACCACTTCCCGGCCCACATACACATCATGAGGAAAGTACGCAAATCGCCCGACCCGAAAGTGAGGGGCCATGGCCCAGAACAAGGTCATGAAGCTGTGGACCGCCATCGTCACCGCCTTCCTCGCGCTGTTCACGGCGCTCGGACTCGTCACGACGACAGCCGCCGCGGCCGTACCGCAGGCCGAGGCCGCGCGCAACAGCGGCAGCACCACGACCGCACAGACGACGACGGCGTCGGCCCTGTGGGCGTGGTCCTTGGCCAGGTCCCTGCCCCCCACGATGAAGCAGCGCATCCACGCCGAGGCCCATGGCAAGTCCCCCAGCTGTCGCCACCGCCCGTCGGCGGACGCGGACCTGACCGCGACGGCGGACACCCCGTGCGTCTCCCCCGACGCCCCGGACGCGCCCCCCGCCCCGCTCCAGCGCTGAACACCGCGCGGCAGCCCGCACCGGGCGCCGGCACCAGGCCCCGACGCGCGTCACCGCTCATCACGCTCCACCACGTACCTCGCGTCACCGCTCACCCCGCCGCACCGCTCCCCGCACCTCTCGCTCGTAGCGGCAGCGCATCAGCCCCTTCTTCCTCACGTCCATGACGGAACGGCGAACTTGCGTACAACGCTCTCGAAGAAGACCTGAGAAAGAACCGACGAAGACCCCCGGCCCACCGGCCGGGGGTCTTGTGTTCCCGTACGCCATTGCGAGGACCGGTGTGTGCGAAGCCGCCGTGTGCGAAGCCATCGTGTGCGGAGGCCGCCGTGTGCGGAGGCCGCCGCGAAAGCGCTGGCATACGGCGAAGGCCCCCGGTCCTGATGGACCGGGGGCCTTCTCGCTGGTGGGGCTAACAGGATTTGAACCTGTGGCCTCATCCTTATCAGGGATGCGCTCTAACCAACTGAGCTATAGCCCCGCCGCGCTGTGCGGTGTGTGTCCCGCGCGCTGACTCCTGAAGATTAGCGCACGACATGGGCAGTCCCAAAATCGGTTGTGACGGGGGCTTCGGCGGGGGTTTGGAACGACCGCCGAAGCCAAGTCACTCGTCCTCGGCGAGCGTCAGCTCGACGCCGCCGACAAAGCCGGCGGAGAGGTTGTAGATGAACGCGCCCAGCGTCGCGAGGGCGGTCGCGAGGACGACGTCGATGACCGCGATGATCGTCGTGAAGATCAGGACGTTCGAAAGAGACAGGAAGGACTGCAGGTCGAAGCCGTTCGACTCGTTGGAGCCGGTCGCCTCGGAGATCGTGCCGCCGACGGTCGAGAAGACGCCCATCGCGTCCATGACCATCCACAGCACGGCGGCCGCGACGATCGTGCAGATGCCCAGGGCGATGGACAGCAGGAAGCTGACCTTCATCACCGACCACGGGTCGGCCTTGGCCACGCGCAGGCGGGCCTTGCGGGTGCGGGGCACGGTGCGCGCGCCGGTGCGCGGACGGCGTACGGCGCCTGCCGGACCGTCGGACGGGTAGGCCTGCGGCGGGTGGTAGGGGCCGGCGGGCTGCTGCGGCTGGCGTTCGCCCGGCAGCGGGGAGGGAGCCTTCGGGGCCTGCGCCTGGACCGGTGGCTGGTGCGGCTGGGCGCCCGCAGCGGCCGGGGCCTGGCCCGCGCCAGCGGCGTACTGCTGGGTCTGCGGACCTCGGGTGTCCGTCACAGTTCCCCCCTGGGAATCATGCGTGTCGGGCGAGCGCGAGTCGGTCGCGGGTGACTTGATCGCTTGAAGGTTGGTCGTGTGCGGGTCTGTCGCGTTCGCGGCGGAGCCACGGCCACCGCCGCCCGTGTTCGTACCGGTCGATCCGGCGCCCGTGGCTCCGCTCACGCTGACTCACTCCTCGTGCTACTCGGCCGAGGGCGCGTCACCCTCATCCGTGCCGGTGGTCGTGGCATCCTCGGCGGTCTCGGCGACGGCGTCGTCACCCTCGACCTCTTCCGCCTCGCGTCCCGCCTCGGCGTTACGAGCGACGCCGACCACGGCATCGCGCTTGCCCAGGTTGATCAGTTGGACGCCCATGGTGTCACGGCCCGTCTCCCTGATCTCGTTGACTCGCGTACGAATCACACCGCCGGACAGCGTGATGGCGAGGATCTCGTCGGTCTCCTCGACCACCAGCGCGCCGACGAGAGAGCCGCGGTCCTCCACGATCTTGGCAGCCTTGATGCCGAGGCCGCCGCGACCCTGGACGCGGTACTCGTCGACGGCGGTCCGCTTCGCGTACCCGCCGTCTGTGGCAGTGAACACGAACGTACCGGGTCGAACAACATTCATCGAGAGCAGCTCGTCGCCCTCACGGAAACTCATGCCCTTGACGCCCGAGGTGGCGCGGCCCATCGGTCGCAGGGTTTCGTCCGTGGCGGTGAACCTGATCGACTGGGCCTTCTTGCTGATCAGCAGCAGATCGTCATCGGCCGAGACGAGTTCGGCTCCGATCAGTTCGTCGTCGGAACCGTCCTCCGTCTCACGGAGATTGATCGCGATGACGCCACCGGAACGCGGCGAATCGTAATCCTTCAGAGGCGTCTTCTTGACCAGACCGCCCTTGGTGGCCAGGACCAGGTACGGCACGGCCTCGTAGTCGCGGATCGCGAGGATCTCGGCGATCGCCTCGTCCGGCTGGAAGGCCAGCAGGTTCGCGACGTGCTGGCCGCGCGCGTCCCGGCCGGCGTCCGGCAGCTCGTACGCCTTCGCGCGGTAGACGCGGCCCTTGTTGGTGAAGAACAGCAGCCAGTTGTGCGTCGTCGTCACGAAGAAGTGGTCGACGATGTCGTCCTGCTTCAGCTTCGTCCCGCGGACGCCCTTGCCGCCCCGCTTCTGCGAGCGGTAGTCCTCCGTCTTGGTGCGCTTGATGTAGCCACCGCGCGTGATGGTGACGACGATGTCCTCTTCGGCGATCAGGTCCTCCATGGACATGTCGCCGTCGAAGGGCACCAGCTTGGAGCGGCGGTCGTCGCCGAACTTCTCGACGATCGCGGCGAGTTCCTCGCTGATGATGCCGCGCTGGCGCACCGGCGAGGCCAGGATCGCGTTGTACTCGCGGATCTTCGCCTGGAGCTCGTCGTGCTCCTGGATGATCTTCTGGCGCTCCAGGGCGGCCAGTCGGCGCAGCTGCATCTCGAGGATGGCGTTGGCCTGGATCTCGTCGATCTCCAGGAGGCCCATGAGGCCCTCACGCGCGATCTCGACGGTGTCGCTGCGCCGGATCAGCGCGATGACCTCGTCGATGGCGTCCAGGGCCTTCAGAAGGCCGCGCAGGATGTGCGCCCGCTCCTCGGCCTTGCGCAGCCGGAACTTCGTACGGCGGACGATGACCTCGATCTGGTGCGTCACCCAGTGCCGGATGAACGCGTCCAGGGACAGGGTGCGGGGCACGCCGTCGACCAGCGCCAGCATGTTGGCGCCGAAGTTCGTCTGCAGGTCGGTGTGCTTGTAGAGGTTGTTCAGGACGACCTTGGCGACCGCGTCCCGCTTCAGGACGATGACCAGGCGCTGGCCCGTGCGGGAGGACGTCTCGTCGCGGACGTCGGCGATGCCGCCGACCTTGCCGTCCTTCACCAGGTCGGCGATCTTCTGCGCCAGGTTGTCGGGGTTGACCTGGTAGGGGAGCTCGGTGACCACCAGGCACTGGCGGTTCTGGATCTCCTCGACCTCGACGACCGCGCGCATCGTGATGGAGCCACGGCCCGTGCGGTACGCCTCCTCGATGCCCTTACGGCCCACCACCAGGGCGCCGCTCGGGAAGTCGGGGCCCTTGATGCGCTCGATCAGGGCGTCGAGCAGCTCCTCGTGAGAAGCCTCGGGGTTCTCCAGGTACCACTGGGCGCCGGCCGCCACCTCGCGCAGGTTGTGCGGCGGGATGTTGGTGGCCATGCCGACCGCGATGCCCGCCGAGCCGTTGATCAGCAGGTTCGGGAAACGGGCGGGCAGGACGGTCGGCTCCTGGGAGCGGCCGTCGTAGTTGTCCGTGAAGTCGACGGTCTCCTCGTCGATGTCGCGGACCATCTCCATGGACTGCGGCATCATCTTGCACTCGGTGTACCGCATGGCGGCCGCCGGGTCGTTGCCGGGAGAGCCGAAGTTGCCGTTGGAGTCCACCAGCGGCATGCGCATCGACCACGGCTGCGCGAGGCGCACCAGCGCGTCGTAGATCGAGGAGTCGCCGTGCGGGTGGTAGTTGCCCATGACGTCGCCGACGACGCGGGCGCACTTGTAGAAGCCCTTCTCGGGCCGGTAGCCGCCGTCGTACATGGCGTACAGGACGCGGCGGTGAACCGGCTTGAGGCCGTCCCGCACGTCGGGCAGGGCGCGGGAGACGATGACGGACATCGCGTAGTCGAGGTAGGAGCGCTGCATCTCCGTCTCGAGCCCGACGGGCTCGACACGCAGGACGATCTCGCCGCCCTCTTCGGGCGTGCTGGGGGTGTTCTCGTCGGCCATTGCTGGTGAGGATCCTTTCTGCGGCGGTCAGCTGAGACCGACTCAGATGTCGAGGAAGCGGACGTCCTTGGCGTTGCGCTGGATGAAGGCGCGGCGCGCCTCGACGTCCTCGCCCATGAGGACCGAGAAGAGGTCGTCGGCCTGGGCCGCGTCGTCCAGCGTGACCTGGCCGAGCACGCGGTGCTCCTGGTCCATCGTGGTGATGCGCAGCTCCTCGGCGTTCATCTCGCCGAGACCCTTGAAGCGCTGGACCGAGTCGTCACGGATGCGCTTGCCGTTCTGCCGGCCGAGTTCGATCAGCGCGTCGCGCTCACGGTCGGAGTACGCGTACTCGAAGTCGTCCCGGCCCCACTTGATCTTGTACAGCGGGGGGCGCGACAGGAAGACGTGCCCGGCCTCGACCAGCGGCCGCATGAAGCGGAACAGGAAGGTGAGCAGCAGGGTGTTGATGTGCTGGCCGTCGACGTCGGCGTCCGCCATCAGGATGATCTTGTGATAGCGGAGCTTCTGAATGTCGAAGTCCTCGTGGACCCCGGTGCCGAACGCGGAGATCAGCGCCTGGATCTCCTGGTTCTGCAGGATCTTGTCGATCCGCGCCTTCTCGACGTTGAGGATCTTGCCTCGGATCGGGAGGATCGCCTGGTACTGCGGGTTGCGGCCCGACTTGGCCGAACCGCCGGCGGAGTCACCCTCGACGATGAAGATCTCGCACTTGGTGGGGTCGTTCGACTGGCAGTCGGACAGCTTGCCCGGCAGGGACGCCGACTCCAGCAGTCCCTTGCGGCGGGTCAGGTCACGCGCCTTGCGGGCCGCCACGCGCGCGGTGGCCGCCTGGATCGACTTGCGGATGATGTCCGCGGCCTCGTTGGGGTTGCGGTCCAGCCAGTCGCTGATGTGCTCGTGGACGACCTTCTGCACGAAGGTCTTCGCCTCGGTGTTGCCCAGCTTGGTCTTGGTCTGGCCCTCGAACTGCGGCTCACCGAGCTTGATCGAGATGATCGCGGTCAGACCCTCGCGGATGTCGTCGCCCGTGAGGTTGTCGTCCTTCTCGCGCAGCAGCTTCTTGTCGCGCGCGTACCGGTTGATGAGACCGGTGAGCGCCGCGCGGAAGCCCTCTTCGTGGGTGCCGCCCTCGTGGGTGTGGATGGTGTTGGCGAAGGAGTACACGCCCTCGCTGTAACCGCTGTTCCACTGCATCGCGACCTCGAGGGAGAGCATGCGCTCCCGGTCCTCGGCCTCGATGTCGATCACCGTCTCGTGGACGACGTCGCCCTTGCGGGAGTTGAGGTACTTCACGAAGTCGACGATGCCGCCCTCGTAGTGGTACGTGACCGTCTTGACCTCGGCCTTCTCGTCCGCACCCGCCTCGTCGGCCCCGGCCGTGGCCTTCGCCGACTCGCGCTCGTCAGTGAGTTTGATCGTCAAACCCTTGTTGAGGAACGCCATCTCCTGGAAACGCCGCGAGAGCGTCTCGAAGGAGTAGTCGGTGGTCTCGAAGATGTCGCCGTCGGCCCAGAAGGTGACCGACGTACCGGTCTCGTCGGTGGCCTCGTGCTGCGCCAGCGGGGCCGTGGGGACGCCCAGCTTGTAGTCCTGCGTCCAGCGGTGGCCCTCCGTCCTGATCTCGACGGCCACCTTCGTGGACAGCGCGTTCACGACGGAGACACCCACGCCGTGCAGACCGCCGGAGACGGCGTACCCGCCGCCGCCGAACTTGCCGCCCGCGTGCAGCACGGTCAGCACGACCTCGACGGCCGGCTTGCCCTCGGACGGGACGATGCCCACCGGGATACCGCGGCCGTTGTCGACCACACGCACGCCGCCGTCGGCGAGGATCGTCACGTCGATGGTGTCCGCGTGACCGGCCAGCGCCTCGTCGACGGAGTTGTCGACCACCTCGTACACGAGGTGGTGAAGTCCACGCTCACCGGTCGAGCCGATGTACATACCGGGTCGCTTGCGGACCGCGTCCAGACCCTCGAGGACGGTGATGGCACTGGCGTCGTACGAGGCGGTGACCTCGCCGTTCGAGGTGGTGGCCTCGTTCTTCACGCCGGCGTCGGTGGACGGGATGTTCTCGTTGGGGTTGCCGGAATCGGCCACGAAGCGCCCTTTCTGGCACAGCACCAGCCAGGCTCGTCGGCGGGTTGCCGGAGCGGCTGCGGCATGTTGCGTTGGTAAGCCTTGATCAGCGTTGCTCAGCTTCTCCCGGGCGGTCCCCACGTTCGGGGCGGGATCGGCTTCCAGTCTACCGGTAGCGCTGACAGTGATGGGGGTTTGCCGGTACCTGAGTCCCCATGTGCCGCCCTGAACCGGTCTCCGCCGGGTCCCCATATACGGAACGGGGCTCAAAGAGGCTCACGGAGGCACTCAGCGCTTCCGGGTGTCAACCCATGGCTACTTGGGAGTCAGGTCGGCATTCGCAACCGCGTGCGGTTGCTCGCCGGGACCTCGGACAGCGCCACGATCAGCCCTCGGACGTGACGTACCTCACCCGTAGGTGTCACCGGGTCCCGTGCTCCCAGGGGCACGCAGCGGGCCGTAGCGACGGACGGGGCCGGCGGGACCGTGCACCTTGATCAGCTTCACCGTGCCGTGCCCGAGGTCCTCGTTCAGCCGGGCCACGAGCTGCGGCGCGAGCAGCCGCAGGTTCGTCGCCCACGCCGTGGAGTCGCAGCGCACGACCAGCACTCGCTCGTCCTCGTCGTACTTCTCCGGCTCGCAGTGCTTGGCGAGGTCCTCGCCGACGATCTGCGGCCAGCGCCCCATCACCCCGCCCACCGCGGCCGGCGCCTCCCAGCCGCGCTCCGTGATCAGACGGTTGATCGCGGCGCCCAGCGCCATGGGGTCGCGCCCGTCGGCGCGCGCGCCTGAGCGCAGCCCCCCGCGCCGCGCCTGCCTCTTCTGCTGGGCCGCGTCCCCGCGCGCGCGTGCCTGCTCCTTGGCCGCCCGCAGCGCCACGCGCGCGAGGTCCACCCCGGAGGGCTCCGGGGTCTTCTTCGGGGCCGCCTCGCCCTTGCCGTCACTCATGCGCGCTCCACCGTCCCGCCGGCCACCGCGTACCGCGCCCCGGCCAGCACATGCGGTACGTCGTCGTCGACCGCGGCCGTCACCAGGACCTGCTCACCCGGCGCGACCAGCTCCGCCAGCCGCTCCCGGCGACGCGTGTCCAGCTCCGCGAACACGTCGTCGAGAACGAGCACCGGCTCGTTCCCCTCGGCCCGCAGCAGGTCGTACGACGCCAGCCGCAGCGCCAGCGCGTAGGACCAGGACTCGCCGTGCGACGCGTACCCCTTCGCCGGCAACTGACCCAGCTTCAACAGCAGTTCGTCCCGGTGCGGCCCCACCAGGGTCACACCCCGCTCGATCTCCTGCTTGCGGGCCTCGGCGAGTGCGGCCATCAGCTGCCCGTAGAGGTCCTCGCGCGTGTGCGCCTCGCCCGGCGCGGACGGCTTGTACTCCAGCGCCACGGGCCCCCCGCCCGGCGCCAGCTGCTCGTACGCCTTGTCGGCCAGCGGCTGGATCGCGGCGATCAGGTCGAGACGCTGCGCGAGCAGCTCCGCGCCCACGCGCGCGAGATGCTGGTCCCACACGTCGAGGGTGGACAGGTCCATGGAACGCCCGCCGTGCCGGCGGGCCAGCGCCGCCGTCTTCAACAGCGTGTTGCGCTGCCTGAGGACCCGGTCGTAGTCCGACCGGACCCCGGCCATGCGCGGCGAGCGCGCGGTGATCAGTTCGTCGAGGAAACGCCGCCGCTCACCGGGGTCGCCCTTGACCAGCGCGAGGTCCTCGGGCGCGAACAGGGCAGTCCGTACGATACCGAGCACGTCCCGCGGTCTGACCTGCGACGATCTGTTGATGCGGGCCCGGTTCGCCTTGCCCGGGTTGAGCTCCAGCTCGACCAGCTGCTGCCGCTCGCCCTGGCGGACCTGCGCCCGGATCACCGCCCGGTCGGCGCCCATGCGCACCAGCGGGGCGTCGGTGGAGACCCGGTGACTGCCGAGGGTCGCGAGATAGCCGACCGCCTCGACCAGGTTCGTCTTGCCCTGCCCGTTGGGACCGACGAACGCGGTGACGCCCGGATCGAGCGGGACCTCGACCCGGGCGTAGGAGCGGAAGTCGGCCAGCGACAGATGCGTGACGTGCATGATCGTTCGCCGACCTCCCCCAGGGTTGTGGACCGCCGGGCGGTCCTGTGGACTACTTCTTCTCGACCGCGTGGCCGCCGAACTGGTTGCGCAGCGCCGCGATCATCTTCATCTGGGGCGAGTCCTCCTGCCGGGAGGAGAACCGCGCGAACAGCGACGCGGTGATCGCCGGCAGCGGCACCGCGTTGTCGATCGCGGCCTCCACGGTCCAGCGGCCCTCGCCGGAGTCCTGGGCGAAGCCCCGCAGCCGGTCCAGGTGCTCGTCCTCGTCCAGCGCGTTGACCGCGAGGTCCAGCAGCCAGGACCGGATCACGGTGCCCTCCTGCCAGGAGCGGAACACCTCCCGGACGTCGGTCACGGAGTCGACCTTCTCCAGGAGTTCCCAGCCCTCGGCATAGGCCTGCATCATCGCGTACTCGATGCCGTTGTGGACCATCTTCGCGAAGTGGCCCGCGCCGACCCGGCCCGCGTGCACCGCGCCGGAGTCGCCCTCCGGCTTGAGCGCGTCGAAGACCGGCTGCACCTTGGCGACGTGCTCCGCGTCACCGCCGTACATGAGCGCGTAGCCGTTCTGCAGGCCCCAGACGCCGCCGGAGACACCGCAGTCGACGAAACCTATGCCCTTGGCCGCCAGTTCCCCGGCGTGCTTCTCGTCGTCCGTCCAGCGGGAGTTCCCGCCGTCCACGACGACGTCTCCGGGCTCCAGCAGCTCCGCGAGTTCGTCGACGGTGGACTGGGTCGCGGCTCCGGCCGGGACCATCACCCACACGACCCGCGGGCCGTGCAGTTTCCCCACCAGCTCTTCCAGACTGTGGACGTCGGCGAGGTCAGGGTTGCGGTCGTATCCGATCACGGTGTGGCCTGCGCGGCGGATCCGCTCACGCATGTTGCCGCCCATCTTGCCGAGGCCGACGAGACCGAGCTCCATCAGTGTTCCTTAGGTGTGCGACGTGGCGTTACGGCACTTTCGTACCTACGTCCGACCCTAAACCCGGACGCTCGCGCACATCTGTGGGCATACGCGCTCATGCGTACGCCCCGACCTGCGGGTTCTCCGACGGAACCGGTCAGCCGCTGAGACGGACCGGCATGATCAGGTACTTGTAGGACTCGTCCGGCTCCGCGTCCAGGGCCGGCCTGCCGCTCAGCAGCGCGGGCTTCGTGGACGTCGTGAACGACAGCTGGGCCACCGGGGAGTCGATGGCGCTCAGGCCGTCCAGCAGGAACGTCGGGTTGAAGGCGATCGAGATGTCGTCGCCCTCCAGCTGGGCGTCGACCCTCTCCACAGCCTGTGCGTCGTCGCTGGAACCGGCCTCCAGGATCAGCACCCCCTGCTCGAAGCTGAGCCGCACCGGGGTGTTGCGCTCGGCGACCAGCGCCACCCGCTTGACGGCCTCCACGAAGGGGGCGGTCTCGATCACGGCGATGGAGTTGAACTCCGTCGGGAACAGGGTCCGGTACTTCGGGAGGTCGCCCTCCAGCAGCCGCGTGGTGGTGCGCCGGCCCGCACCCTCGAAGCCGATCAGGCCCTCGCCCGCACCCGAACCGGACAGCGCCAGGATCACGCTGTCGCCGCTCGTGAGGGCCTTGGCGGTGTCCAGGAGCGTCTTGGCGGGCACCAGGGCCACCGCGGACGCGTCCGGGTTCTCCGGCTTCCACAGGAACTCGCGGACCGCGAAGCGGTAGCGGTCGGTGGACGCCAGCGTGACCGTGTCGCCCTCGATCTCGATACGCACACCGGTGAGCACCGGCAGCGTGTCGTCGCGGCCGGCGGCGATGGCCACCTGGGCGGCCGCGGACGCGAAGACCTCACCGGGAACGGTGCCGGTCGCGTTCGGCATCTGCGGCAGGGCCGGGTACTCCTCCACGGGCAGGGTGTGGAGGGTGAACCGCGAGGAGCCGCAGACCACCGTCGCGCGTACACCGTCTGTGGAGATCTCCACCGGGCGATTGGGCAGGGCGCGGCAGATGTCCGCGAGCAGGCGGCCGGAGACGAGCACCGTGCCCTCCTCCTCGACCTCCGTCTCCACCGACACCCGCGCCGAGACCTCGTAGTCGAAGCTGGACAGGCTCAGCTGGCCGTTCTCGGCCTTCAGCAGAAGGCCGGCGAGGACAGGCGCCGGCGGACGGGCCGGGAGGCTGCGGGCCGCCCAGGCGACTGCCTCCGCGAGTACGTCGCGTTCCACCCGGATCTTCACTGTTGCCGCCTCCTGCTGTTGCCGGCGCTTCTCGCCCTGCCTGGCTTCGTCGTCTGTCTCGGTGTCGTCGGTCCCAGCGGTGGGAAGGACACCGTGAACAGTCTGACGCACCGCACTGACAGTAGGTGCCTCTCGGGGTCAAGTCGTGACGAGGGGCAGTCGGGGGCCGGACAGCGAGTTGTGCACAGGACCCCCTTCGAAGCGACTTTCTCACTCTCTCCAGTTGTCAGTAGTAGTAGGGGCTGTGGATACCGTGGATAACCGCGTTTTCGCAGGTCAGGTGCCAAATTTTATCCACTGGCCCTGTGGGCGGAGGCGGTGGACAACCGGGGGTGTCTGTGGAGAAAGAAAAGTTCTGCACACTCCGTGCACAGGCAGAGGCGAGTTCTCCCCAGCGTCGTCCCCAGCTTTACCCGTCTTTCCCACAGGCCAACCCGGCACCTTCGTGTGAC
Source organism: Streptomyces sp. NPDC043878 (assembly GCF_056435735.1). Classification (NCBI taxonomy): domain Bacteria; kingdom Bacillati; phylum Actinomycetota; class Actinomycetes; order Kitasatosporales; family Streptomycetaceae; genus Streptomyces; species Streptomyces sp. NPDC043878. Next base: position 261,846 of record NZ_JBWKDW010000002.1, on the reverse strand, counting down.
GCCTTTCACTCGACATGGTGAGGAGGCGCTCCGGGTTGCCGAACAGTGGACAGTGCTGTGGAGAAGCCCCTGATCGCTGGGGACAACCCGCCTCGGCCTGTGGGTTTCCCGTGGACAACTCGGTGCACAGGCTGTGGATCACCGCGTTGTCCACAGCCTGTGGAGATCCTTCGTCCACGAATCCACAACCACCTGACCTGGCACGACAGTTCCCGGGCCGCCGGGCCTGTGGACACGATCTGGACAACTCCGCGGTCCCCAGGGTGTGGACGGGAGAAAGTCGCCGAATCTGTGGAGGAAGGCCGTAACCCCGCCGGTATTCGAACACCGGAAGGGCGCACACGACGAAGGGCGCCGCCGGGATCTCCTCCCGGCGGCGCCCTCGGCGACGTGCTGGGGTCGTCCTCAACCGTTCTTGATGCGGTTGGTGAGCTCGGTGACCTGGTTGTAGATGGAGCGCCGCTCGGCCATCAGATTGCGGATCTTGCGGTCGGCGTGCATGACCGTGGTGTGGTCCCGGCCGCCGAACAGCGCGCCGATCTTCGGCAGCGAGAGGTCCGTCAGCTCGCGGCACAGGTACATGGCGATCTGGCGGGCCGTCACCAGGGCCCGGCCGCGCGAGGTGCCGCACAGGTCCTCGACGGTCAGCCCGAAGTAGTCCGCGGTGGCGCCCATGATGGCCGTCGAGGTGATCTCGGGGGCGGAGTCCTCACCGCCCGGGATGAGGTCCTTGAGGACGATCTCGGTGAGGCCGAGGTCCACCGGCTGCCGGTTGAGCGACGCGAACGCCGTCACCCGGATCAGCGCGCCCTCCAGCTCGCGGATGTTGCGCGAGATCCTGGAGGCGATGAACTCCAGCACCTCCGGCGGGGCGTTGAGCTGCTCCTGCACCGCCTTCTTGCGCAGGATCGCGATCCGCGTCTCCAGCTCGGGCGGCTGGACGTCGGTGATCAGGCCCCACTCGAAACGGTTCCGCAGCCGGTCCTCAAGGGTGACCAGCTGCTTGGGCGGCCGGTCGGAGGACAGCACGATCTGCTTGTTGGCGTTGTGGAGCGTGTTGAAGGTGTGGAAGAACTCCTCCTGCGTCGACTCCTTGTCCGCGAGGAACTGGATGTCGTCCACGAGCAGGATGTCCATCTCGCGGTAGCGCTTGCGGAAGCTGTCGCCCTTGCCGTCGCGGATGGAGTTGATGAACTCGTTGGTGAACTCCTCGGAACTCACGTACCGCACGCGCGTGCCGGGATAGAGGCTGCGCGCGTAGTGCCCGATCGCGTGCAGCAGGTGCGTCTTGCCGAGCCCCGACTCCCCGTAGATGAAGAGCGGGTTGTATGCCTTGGCGGGTGCCTCGGCGACGGCGACCGCGGCCGCGTGGGCGAAGCGGTTGGAGGCGCCGATGACGAAGGTGTCGAAGAGGTACTTCGGGTTCAGGCGCGCGGTCGGCTCGCCCGGGCCGGTGGCCGGTGCGGGCTTCGCGGCCAGTGGTCCGGGGGCGCCGCTGGAGGAGGGCGAGCCGACCGGGCCGCCGCGGTGGACGTGCCCGGAGCCGGACTCGTGCCGGTCGCGCCGCGGGGCGCGCTGGTCGTAGTCGGAACGCTGGCCGTAGTCGGGCCGCGGCTGCTCGTACTCGGGCCGCTGCGACTCGTAGTCCGGGCGCTGCGGTTCGTACTCCGGCCGCTGGTTGTCGTAGTCGGGGCGCTGGTTGTCGTACGGCGGGCGCTCCATCGACTGCGGGCGGTAGTCCTGAGACGGCGCGTTGTACGAGTCCTGTCCGGAGGAGCCGTACGAGTCCTGCCCCGAGCCGCCGTACCCGTCCTGGGACGGGGAGGCGTAGGGGTCCCGGTCGGGGAAGCCCAGGCGCTGTTGCTGCCAGCTGTACTCGTCCTGGGCCGGGCGCGGCCAGGAGCCGGGCTCGGGGCGCTGGTACTCCGAGGGGTAGGCGGGGCGGGCGGTGGGGAGCTGGTCCTGACGCGTGTGGGGCAGCTGGTCGCTCGGCGTGCCGGGGTGCTGTTCGCCGCGGCCGGGTGCGCGGTCGTCGGCGCGGTGGCGGCCGTAGCCCCCCTCGTAGGTCTCGCGCCCCTGGCCGGAGGGCAGTTCCGGTTCCTCGTACCGGGGGCGGGCCGGCGGTGCCGGCGGGGAGGGGGATTCGCCCGCGGAGTCGTCGACGGTGATCGCGATGCGGATCGGGCGGCCGCACTCGCGGCTCAGGGTCTCGCTGACGATCGGCGCGAGCCGGCCCTCGAGGACGCCCTTGGCGAACTCGTTGGGTACGGCGAGCAGGGCCGTGTCGGCGACCAGGGCGAGGGGCTGGCAGCGCCGGATCCAGTGCTCGTCCTTGCCCTCGACCCCCTGTCCGCGGCTCTCACCGAGGAGCTGTTCCAGTACTCGTGGCCACACTGCGGCAAGATCGGCAGGCACGTCAGCCACAGGGCACGCTCTCTCACGGGTCCCTCGAAGGTGTGATCCAGGGACGGGTCGGGATGTAAATCGGGTGGGTGAGGGACTAGGGATCGAGTCGGAGTCCAGTCACGGTAGTCAGGGCGACGGGTACGGTTCAAGTTGTTGTCCCCAGGCTGTGGACAGTGTCTCCCGGTGACCGTTGGTTTGACCGGATGGCGTAGCCCCGCGTACCGTAACCAGGTCGAGTTGTCGATGGCTGCTGCCGCCTGCCTCCGATGGGCACAGATCGCTTCAGGTGATCGGGAAGCGGTGCACTCGGGCGTGATACGAGCTACTCGTGGGCGCACGGTGACAGCCAGGACGGCACCCCGCCACCACCGATTGATTTCTGGAGCCCCCGAGTGAGCAAGCGCACCTTCCAGCCGAACAACCGTCGTCGCGCCAAGACCCACGGCTTCCGCCTGCGGATGCGTACCCGTGCCGGCCGCGCGATTCTCGCGAACCGTCGTGGCAAGGGTCGCGCCAGCCTGTCCGCCTGATCCCGATCAGGTCATGACGTCGTGCTGCCTACCGAGCATCGGCTGAGGCGGCGCGAAGACTTCGCGACCGCGGTACGACGGGGTCGTCGGGCAGGCCGCCCGACCCTCGTCGTCCATCTTCGTAGCGGTGCCAAGGACCCGCACGCGCCTGGGGAGAGCGCTCCCCCGGTGCGTGCGGGTTTCGTCGTGAGCAAGGCCGTGGGCGGTGCGGTCGTGCGCAACAAGGTGAAGCGCAGGCTTCGTCATCTGATGCGCGACCGAATCGCCCTGCTGCCCCCCGGTAGCCTGGTAGTCGTACGAGCGCTGCCCGGTGCGGGCGACGCCGATCATGCACAACTGGCCCAAGACCTGGATGCCGCTCTGGAGCGGCTGCTGGGAGGGGGCGCGCGATGAAGTACCCACTGCTGGCGCTGATCAAGGTGTATCAGTGGATCATCAGCCCGTTGCTCGGGCCGGTGTGCAAGTACTACCCGTCGTGTTCCCACTACGGCTACCAGGCCATCGACCGGCATGGTGCGATCAAGGGAACGGCACTCACGGCCTGGCGCATCCTGCGGTGCAATCCGTGGTCGCCTGGCGGTGTGGACCATGTTCCGCCGCGCAAGCGCCCGCGATGGCACGAAATGCTGGGTGACGCGTGGCGCGCACGCAAGGGCGGGCCCTTCGCCGCCGAACCGGCCACCGAGGGGCTGAGTCCTTCGAGCCCGGCCGCAGAGACTCCGTCCCATGCCCAAGGAGCATGATTAGTGGACACGATTGCCAGCCTTTTCAGCTTCATCACGACACCTGTCTCCTGGGTCATCGTCCAGTTCCACACGGTGTACGGGTCCATCTTTGGGCCTGACACCGGTTGGGCCTGGGGCCTGTCGATCGTGTCCCTGGTGATTCTGATCCGTATCTGCCTGATCCCGCTGTTCGTGAAGCAGATCAAGGCGACCCGGGCGATGCAGACGCTGCAGCCCGAGATGAAGAAGATCCAGGAGCGCTACAAGAACGACAAGCAGCGCCAGTCGGAAGAGATGATGAAGCTGTACAAGGAGACGGGTACCAACCCGCTCTCCTCGTGCCTTCCCATCCTGGCGCAGTCGCCGTTCTTCTTCGCCCTGTACCACGTGCTCAACGGCATCGCGTCCGGTGACACCATCGGCGTGATCAACCAGAGCCTGCTGACGAGCGCGCAGAAGGCGCACATCTTCGGCGCGCCGCTGGCCGCGAAGTTCACCGACAGCTCCGCGAAGGTGGAGGCGCTCGGCGCCACGATCACCGATGTGCGGGTCGTCACCGCGATCATGATCGTCCTGATGTCGGCGTCGCAGTTCTACACGCAGCGCCAGCTGATGACGAAGAACGTCGACACCACGGTGAAGACGCCGTTCATGCAGCAGCAGAAGATGCTGATGTACGTCTTCCCCGTCATGTTCGCCGTCTTCGGTATCAACTTCCCGGTCGGTGTCCTCGTCTACTGGATGACCACCAACGTGTGGACCATGGGCCAGCAGATGTACGTGATCCACAACAACCCGACCCCGGGTTCCAAGGCTCAGGCCGCGTACCTGGAGCGCCTGTACAAGCACGTCACGAACCACGGCAAGACCCGCAACCGCCGCGAGCGCACCATCGTCAAGGCGATCGTCGTCAAGGGCCGTGACCGCAACGAGCACGAGCGCAAGTTCATCAACGGCCTCAACAAGGCGGGCCTCACGGCCCAGCCCGACGGCACCGTGGTGAAGGGCGACGGCTCGGTGGTCACCCAGGCCGAGGACGGTACGACGACCACCACCACGGCGGCCACCCCCAGGCGTCAGCAGCCGAAGCGGCAGAGCAAGTCCCAGCGCCAGTCCGGCCCCGTGAAGGCCGCCGGAGAGCCGGAGCCGAAGACGTCGCTGTCCAAGTCCGCCGAGCCACAGGACGCCAAGCCGGGCGCCGCCGGCGGCAAGGCCGAGTCGAAGCCCGGTGCCGGAACCCGCAGCAAGGCCCAGTCCGGACAGCGCAAGGGCCCGCAGCGGCCCAAGTCCCCGTCCAAGAAGTAAGAAGGAGTCCATCCCGTGACGGAAGGCACCACCACCTCCGCCGCTGCCGAGGGTGTAGACACCCTTTCCCGCCTGGAGCAGGAGGGGGAGATCGCGGCGGACTACCTCGAGGGTCTGCTGGACATCGCCGACCTCGACGGTGACATCGACATGGATGTCGAAGCCGACCGTGCCGCTGTCTCGATCATCAGCGACGCGAGCGGCCGAGACCTGCAGAAGCTGGTCGGGCGGGACGGCGAGGTGCTGGAGGCACTCCAGGAGCTCACGCGCCTGGCGGTGCACCGGGAGACCGGGGACCGCAGCCGGCTGATGCTGGACATCGCGGGCTACCGGGCGAAGAAGCGCGCGGAACTCTCCGAGCTGGGTGCCAAGGCGGCGGCCGAGGTCCGCAGCAGCGGTGAGTCCGTGAAGCTGAAGCCGATGACGCCGTTCGAGCGCAAGGTCGTGCACGACGCGATCAAGGCCGCGGGCCTGCGCAGCGAGTCCGAGGGCGAGGAGCCGCAGCGGTTCGTCGTTGTGCTGCCCGCCTGATCGGTCCGTACGTTTCTCCGGCCCCGTCTGTTGCGCAGGCGGGGCCGAGCTTTGTCAGCCTGATAGTTCTGGTGGTTCAGGCGTGGGTGCCCGGTGTGCCGACGCAGTACGGAAGGACGGTCCCCCCGTGACGGAGGCAGCGGAGCTTCCCCCCGCGCCCGAGCAGGCGCGTGAGGTGTTCGGTGACCGCTTCGCGGATGCGGTGCGGTACGCGGAGCTGCTCGCTGAGGCGGGAGTGCAGCGAGGGCTGATCGGCCCGCGTGAGGTGCCGCGCCTGTGGGAGCGGCACCTGCTGAACTGCGCGGTGCTCTCGGAGGTCGTTCCGGAGGGCGTGACGGTGTGCGACGTGGGGTCGGGCGCCGGCCTGCCCGGCATCCCGCTGGCGCTCGTCCGCGAGGACCTGAAGATCACGCTCCTCGAGCCCCTGCTGCGCCGTACGACCTTCCTGACCGAGGTGGTCGAGCTGCTGGGCCTGCATCACGTGACGGTCGTGCGCGGACGTGCCGAGGAGGTCGAGCTGCTGGGCCTGCATCACGTGACGGTCGTGCGCGGACGTGCCGAGGAGGTCATGGGCAAGCTGAACCCCGTCCATGTGGTGACGGCGCGAGCCGTGGCCCCGCTGGACCGGCTGGCCGGCTGGGGGATTCCGCTGTTGCGTCCCTACGGCGAGATGCTGGCGCTCAAGGGTGACACCGCGGAGGAGGAGCTGAAGACCTCGGCCACCGCCCTCAGCAAGCTCGGTGCCGTGACGACCTCTGTCCTCCATGTAGGTGAGGGTGTGGTGGACCCGCTGTCCACAGTGGTGCGGGTCGAGGTCGGGGAGAGCCCCGGAGGCGTGCGGTTCGCCGCCAAGCGGGCCAAGGCCGCGCGGACGGGTCGGACACGGCGACGCCGTGGCCAGTGATCAGAAATCTGTGTCGCAGTCTTTCCGGCGGGTGTTCCTGCCGTCGTGGCGTTCGTCTCAGTCTTCTGGGTGTTGTGAGCGCTGATCCGTCCTGACGACGAGACGTACTCCACACAAGGTGTCAAACCTACGCATGCCGGAGTGTCGCGGCAGTTCCGTACCCGGCGCTGTGCATCGTGTTTCACGTGAAACGTCGCTCACTGCTGCACGGCATCATCAGCCGGGGCCGCGCTGCGGCCGAACCCCGCGATCGCAAGCCTCTTGGTTCTCTTGGCGGGGGCCCGGCTTCCAACGACTCTTCGTCCCCCCCAGGGGGCACGGAGTTGTCCACAGAGGTGGATTTCTCCACAGAACAACAGGCCTCACTGGTTCACCACCCCGAAGACATGGGAGGCTCTGTTCATTGCGAGCCTGAAGTCGAGGAGAGTGAATCCTTGCGGTCCGACGCCAACATCGCGGGACCGATGACCGACCCGGTCCCCGGTCCCCGTACCGAGTCGACGTTGGGGGACGATGTTTCACGTGAAACACCGCCTCCGATGGACGACACTCCGATCGGTCGTGCTGCCCAACTGGCGGTCGAGGCTCTAGGCCGCGCCGGTGAAGGTCTGCCGCGGCCCGACCAGACCCGGGTCATGGTCGTCGCCAACCAGAAGGGCGGGGTGGGCAAGACGACGACGACCGTCAACCTTGCGGCCTCGCTGGCCCTGCACGGCGCACGTGTCCTGGTGATCGACCTCGACCCACAGGGCAACGCGTCCACCGCGCTGGGCATCGACCATCACGCCGAGGTCCCGTCCATCTACGACGTCCTGGTCGACAGCAGGCCGCTCGCCGAAGTCGTGCAGCCGGTTCCGGACGTCGAGGGTCTGTTCTGTGCCCCCGCCACGATCGATCTTGCCGGTGCGGAGATCGAGCTGGTGTCCTTGGTGGCACGGGAGAGCCGGCTGGAGCGGGCGATCCAGGCGTATGAGCAGCCGCTGGACTACATCCTCATCGACTGCCCGCCGTCGCTCGGTCTGCTGACCGTCAACGCGCTGGTGGCCGGACAGGAAGTTCTCATCCCGATCCAGTGCGAGTACTACGCGCTGGAGGGCCTGGGGCAACTGCTGCGCAACGTCGACCTGGTGCGGGGGCACCTCAACCCCGGCCTGCATGTGTCGACGATCCTGCTCACCATGTACGACGGCCGGACGCGCCTTGCGTCTCAGGTCGCCGACGAGGTGCGCACCCACTTCGGTGACGAGGTGCTGCGGACGAGCATTCCCCGCTCGGTCCGTATCTCCGAGGCACCGAGCTACGGCCAGACGGTACTGACCTACGATCCCGGATCGAGCGGTGCCCTGTCCTACCTTGAGGCGGCACGAGAAATCGCGCTGAGGGGGGTTGGCGTCAGCTACGAAGCGGCGCACGCCCACATCGGCGCACAGGGCGACCCGAGCATGGTGGAGGGCATCCAGTGAGTGAGCGACGGAGGGGTCTGGGCCGTGGCCTCGGGGCACTGATCCCTGCTGCCCCGACGGAGAAGTCGGTGGCTCAGGCCGCGATCGTCGGAGGTTCCGCGTCCCCGGCGGCGGTCCCGGTACTGACGGCCGAGCGTGGAGTGGCCGCGGCGAAGGTGGCCACACTGTCGCCGGTCGCTCATGACGTCGAGGAGCCGGCGCCCGCCGATGTGGTGGAGACTCTTCCTCCTCCGGTCGGCGCCCACTTCGCGGAGCTTCCGCTCGACTACATCACGCCGAACCCACGGCAGCCCCGTGAGGTCTTCGACGAGGACGCGCTGCAGGAACTCGTCACCTCCATCCGTGAGGTCGGTCTCCTCCAGCCGGTCGTCGTCCGACAGCTCGGTCCCGCGCGGTACGAGCTCATCATGGGTGAACGGCGCTGGCGGGCATGCCGGGAGGCGGGGCTCGACGCGATCCCGGCGATCGTCCGCGCCACCGAGGACGAGAAGCTTCTTCTGGACGCGCTGCTGGAGAACCTGCACCGGGCTCAGCTGAACCCGCTGGAGGAGGCCGCGGCCTACGACCAGTTGCTGAAGGACTTCAACTGCACGCACGACCAGCTGGCGGACCGCATCGGCCGCTCCCGCCCGCAGGTCTCCAACACCCTGCGTCTGCTGAAGCTCTCGCTGTCGGTTCAGCGCCGGGTCGCCGCGGGTGTGCTGTCCGCCGGTCACGCCCGGGCCCTGCTGTCCGTCGACGACTCGGAGGAGCAGGACCGTCTGGCGCACCGCATCGTGGCCGAGGGCCTCTCGGTGCGTGCTGTGGAGGAGATCGTGACCCTCATGGGGTCGCGGCCGCAGTCGGCTCAGCGTTCCAAGGGTCCGCGGGCCGGGGCGCTGGTCTCGCCGGCTCTGACCGATCTGGCGACCCGTCTCTCGGACCGCTTCGAGACGCGGGTGAAGGTCGATCTGGGCCAGAGAAAGGGCAAGATCACCGTCGAGTTCGCCTCCATGGAAGACCTTGAGCGGATCCTTAGCTCCCTCGCCCCGGGTGAGGGACCGGTCCTCCAGAGGAGCCTCCTGGACGACGACTCCGAGGAGACCCAGGACTGAGTCCCCCTCGCGAGGCGGTGGTCGACATCGTTCGTCAAACGCGGGAGCGGGTCGTGTCCGGTGCAGATCGGATACGACCCGCTCTTTGCTGTGAGGCGGTTTCGATGGAATCCCATCGTGGATACGATGCGTTGAGGTAGGGCACCATCCACCCGGCCGCACCTGTGAGGGGAGACAGGGGCCATGCGAACGGTGAGTCGCACGGGACTGGTGAGCGCAGGCCTGGGACTGGGCGCCGTCGGCGGGTTCGTCGGCAGCCTGCTCAGGGAAAGGAACGCTCTGACGGCCGCCCGCGACGCGGCGGGCGAAGGAAGCGAGGAACAGCCTTCATGGGGCGCCGGCTCGTACCGCTCACGCTGGACAACCTTGCGGACCTTCCCAAGCGCTGTCGTTCATGTGTCTTCTGGGAGCTGGATCCCGTCAGCGGTGAGGCCGCGGTAAAGACGGGCACCTCCGTTCTGGAGAAGGAGGCATGGATCTCCGCTGTCCTGCTGGACTGGGGGTCCTGCGGCCGGGTCGTATACGTCGACGACGTGCCAGTGGGTTACGTCCTGTACGCGCCGCCCGCCTACGTCCCTCGCTCGACGGCCTTCCCCACGAGCCCGGTCTCACCCGACGCCGTGCAGTTGATGAATTCGTTCATCATGCCGGGCTACCAGGGGCAGGGGCTGGGCCGGGTGATGGTCCAGACGGTCGCCAAGGATCTGCTCCGGCGCGGCTTCAAGGCGATCGAGGCCTTCGGCGATGCCCGCTGGAAAGAGCCCGCCTGTGTGCTGCCCGCCGACCATCTTCTGGCTGTGGGCTTCAAGACGGTCCGGACTCATCCCGCCTACCCGCGGCTGAGGCTGGAACTCCGCTCCACGCTCTCCTGGAAAGAAGACGTCGAGATGGCCCTGGACCGGCTGCTGGGAGCCGTGCAGAAGGAACCGGCACTCCGTCCCCTCTGAGCGGGGCAACGCCTCTCCCGCACGATCCAGTGTGTCTCTTGCCGCAGGCGGCACAGTCCGCGGCAAAGCGAATGGGCCGACCCGCAGGGTCGGCCCATTCGCGTTTCACGTGAAACGTCACTCGGCGATGAAGTCCTCGAGGTCGCGGACAATCGCCGCCTTCGGCTTCGCACCGACGATGGTCTTGGCGACCTCGCCACCCTGGTACACGTTCAGGGTCGGGATGGACATGACGCCGTACTTGGCGGCCGTACCCGGGTTCTCGTCGATGTTGAGCTTGACGATCTCGATCTTGTCGCCGTACTCGGCGGCGATCGCCTCGAGCGAGGGCGCGATCTGACGGCACGGACCGCACCAGGCGGCCCAGAAGTCCACCAGGACGGGCTTGTCGCTCTTCAGGACGTCCTGCTCGAAGGAGTCGTCAGTCACATTCTTCAGGGTGCCGGCCACGGCGGGCTCCTTAACTTGTTCGTGCGGTGGGGCGGATGGGGGTCAGACAGCGGTCTTCTCGGGCTCGGCCTTCTCCTCGTCCGCCAGGGCGGCGAGGAAACGCTCAGCGTCGAGAGCGGCGGAGCAGCCGGTGCCGGCGGCGGTGATCGCCTGCCGGTAGGTGTGGTCGACGACATCACCCGCGCCGAAGACGCCGGTCAGGTTCGTCCGGGTCGAGGGCGCCTGCACCTTCAGGTAGCCCTCGTCGTCCAGGTCCAGCTGGCCCTTGAACAGCTCGGTGCGGGGGTCGTGGCCGATCGCGATGAACAGGCCGGTCACCGGGAGCTCCGAGAGCTCGCCGGTCTTGAGGTTGCGCAGGGTCAGGCCCGCGAGCTTCTGTTCACCCTGGACCGCGGTGACTTCGCTGTCCCAGACGAACTTGATCTTCGGGTCGGCGAAGGCGCGCTCCTGCATCGTCTTGGACGCGCGCAGGGTGTCCCGGCGATGGACGATCGTCACGGACTTGGCGAACCGCGAGAGGAAGGTGGCCTCCTCCATCGCGGTGTCACCGCCACCGATCACGGCGATGTCCTGCTCCCGGAAGAAGAAACCGTCACAGGTGGCGCACCACGAGACGCCACGTCCGGAGAGGGCGTCCTCGTTGGGCAGACCGAGCTTGCGGTGCTGGGAGCCGGTGGTGACGATGACGGCCTTGGCCTTGTGGACCGTGCCCGCGGTGTCGGTGACGGTCTTGATCTCACCGGTGAGGTCGACGTCGACGACATCGTCGGGGATGAGCTCGGCACCGAAGCGCTCGGCCTGGGCGCGCATGTTGTCCATGAGCTCGGGGCCCATGATGCCGTCCTGGAAGCCGGGGAAGTTCTCCACCTCGGTGGTGTTCATCAGCGCACCACCCGCGGTCACGGCGCCCTCGAACACCAGCGGCTTCAGCGACGCGCGCGCGGTGTAGAGCGCCGCCGTGTAGCCGGCGGGCCCGGAGCCGATGATGATCACGTTACGGACGTCGCTCACGGCCTGATTCCTCGTCTCTGGACTACGTCGTAGGTCCGGTGGGAGTGCCTTTCGGAACTCTCATCCGACCCAACGGATCCTAAGGGGCGCGCATTCCCGTTGTGTCGGGGCACACGGGAACCGCCACCGGACGAGATGCCACGGGGAGTGGAGACGAAGCGTGCGGGTTCAGGAGCGGGTGTAGGACTGCTTCAGCAGAACCGTGGCAGTGGCGGACGCCGGGTGGTCCACGCACGTCGCGTCCACGATGTACGCCGTGACCCGGGTGGTGTCGGAAGGGTCCGGCAGCACCACCAGCACCGCGTGCTTGCCCTGGTAGGTCCCGTCCTCGGTGGCGAGGGCCGAGTCGTCGCGGCCGATGCCCTTCTGGACGCATCCGGGGACGGCTGGCTGCTTGAGGGTCCTGGGGGAGTCGGTGACGGCGTTGCCCTCGACTCCGAGGCTGTGGGAGGTGTGGGAGCCGCTCACTGAGGCGCTGTTCCGGGCGAGGAGACCGGCGACCTGGTCCCCCAGTGCTTCCTTGGAGAAGGTGTCCGAGGCGGACTGCCGACCGTGTGCTTGAGGGGGCGACGGGTTGCCGTCGTTGAGTGAGGAGAGCAGCAGGGATCCGAGTCCCAGGGCGGCGGCGGTGAAGACGGCCCCCAGGACGGCGGCCCGGCGGCGCCTGCCGCGCCTGCCCTTGCGGCCGGGGCCGGTGGTCGAGATGTGGGCACGGCCTGCGGGGCGGTCGGTGGTGGGCGATGTTTCACGTGAAACAGAGGTGTCCTCGTCCATGGCGGAGAGGGAGGTCGGGGAGACGGCAGGCCGGGGTGTCTCCACCCCGTCGGGCGCGGTGGCGTCGAGCAGGGGCTCGGCCGCGAGCGCGGCGTCGATCCGCCCCGCGACATCGTCCGGCATGCGTGTCGGGCCAGGCAGTGTCCCGAGGAGTCCCCGGATCTCCTCCAGCGACGCGAGAGTGTCGGCGCAGAGATCGCATCCGTCCACATGCTGTCGTACGTCCGCGGTCCGGGACGGCGGGAGCAGGCCTTCGGTGAGGTCGGAGATCTCCGTGACGTCCGGATGCCCGGCCGTGCCCGTCGTGGACGTCACGCTCGCCCACCTCCGCCCTTCACAGCAGTCGAATCGCTTGGCCCCGCACCCGGCGGACTCACGGGGTGCTGTCCCGCTGCGGGTGGGACGGATGTCCCCTGCGCCCGGTTCCGTCCTGCGGACGGTTCCTTGCCGTCATCTGTTTTTTCCGGCCGCAGATGGGTGAGGAGGGGGAGGAGCCTGGCTCTGCCGCGCGCGCATCGGCTCTTCACCGTGCCCGTGGGGACGTCGAGAACCCGTGCGGCCTCGGCGACCGGGTAGCCCTGCATGTCCACGAGGACGAGGGCGGCCCGCTGGTCGGGCGGAAGGGTGCCGAGTGCCTCGATGAGCTGCCGGTGCAGATCGTTGCGTTCCGCCGGCGCGGAGGCCGCCTCGTGGGGTTCCAGCAGCTGTTCCAGCCGCTCGGTGTCGTCGACCGGAGACGTCTTGCGGGAAGCGGCCTTGCGGGCCCGGTCGAGACATGCGTTCACCGTGATGCGGTGCAGCCACGTCGTGACGGCCGACTGGCCGCGGAAGGTGTGCGCGGCCCGGTAGGCGGAGACGAGTGCGTCCTGCACGGCGTCAGCGGCTTCCTCGCGGTCGCCGAGGGTGCGCAGGGCCACCGCCCACAGCCGGTCGCGGTGGCGCCGGACGAGCTCGCCGAAGGCGTTGGGGTCGCCGTCCACATGACGGGCTAGGAGGTCCTGATCGCTGGTGTCGCCGTATGCGTTGCCATCTGCCATCGGACCCCCTCCCCTGGTGTGCGGTGAGCCCTCAGCCGGTGAACTTCACGTCGGTGACGGCCTGCTTGTAGCCGGCACTGCTGTAGCCGTCGCTGGGGGCGTTGGGTACAGCGGTGACCCACAACAGTACGAACTGCGTCTTGACCGACTTGGACGCCTTCACCTTCAGAGAGGTGTCGGTGCCGGTGGCGGTTCCGATCTGCTTCATTCCGTCGACGCCCGTGGAAGGGGTCAGCGAGTCCGTGGCGTACAGCACGATCGTCGTGTGGTCGCCGCTGTATCGGAGCCCTATCGACGCGGCCGAGACGTTCTGCGCCGAGCCGAGGTCGTAGACGATGCCTACGCCCGGCTTGTAAGGGGCCAGTTCGGGTCCCTGGAGGAAGCGCTTGGTGCGCCAGTAGGTGGAGCTGTCGTTGTCGTATGTCTTGCCGACGTCGCCGGCCGCCTGGGCCGAACCGCTCGCGACGTACTCCTGGGCTCCCTTGATGGCGAGGGTGCGGACCGGCCTGGTCTTGTCGCTGTTCTTGTCGTGGCCGTCGTTGGTCTGCGTCTTGTCGGTGTCCTCGGACTGGTTGCTCTGATCCATGAGGGCGTCCGCCAGCTGCCAGCTGCCGAGGCCCAGTGCGGCGATGAGCAGCGCCGACACGGCCCACTTGAGAGCCTTCCCGGTGCGGCTCTGCAGTGGGGCCGGCGGTGTCGGTGCCGGCTGCGCGGCGTGCGGATGGGCGACGGGACGGCCGTAGGTGCCCTGCTGGTACGTCGTGCGCTGGTACTCGGGCGGGGCGGTGAACGCCGGCTCCGGCGGGCGGATGCGCGGCATCTCGCCGATCGCCTTCACCAGTTCCTCCGGTGTGGTGCACGGGGACTCGTGCCGGGAGGCGGTGGCGCCGTCGTTGGCGAGTGCCCGCATGGACAGCTCGGACAGGCCGCGGTGCACACCCGCGCGCACCTGGTCGGGAGCGATCAGACCGACGTCCTTCGGCAGCCCCGACAGCCCGTAGGCGTCACTCTCGTACGGCCAGCGCTGGGTGAGCGCCGCGTACAGCAGGGCGCCGATCGCCTCCGTGTCGGTGCGCTGTGGAGTGTCGGAACTGACGCCGCGCAGCGCGGCGTTGACGGCCAGGCCGCGGATGCGCCACTGACCGCTGGAGGTGCGCAGGATCGCGTTCGGGTTCAGGCGCAGATGTGCCAGGCCCTCCCGGTGGGCCGCGGCCATGGCCGCAGCCACCTGGCTGACCATCTGGTAGGCGTCGTACACCTCCAGCGGGCCGGCGGCGAGGAGAGCGGTCAGTTCGGTGGCGTCGGGGAGCCACTCGTGGACGACGTAGACGAGGTCGTCCTCCTCGACGGCGTCGAGGACCTGGACGAAACGGGGGTCGCCGAGCAACGCCGAGGAGCGTGCCGCCGCGAGTACCGAACGGGCCCTGGTGTGGTCCGCGGGGAGAAGGTGGACACCGACCGCTCGGCGAAGTTTCTCGTCGACGGCACGCCAACTGCTGAAACCGTCCAGACGGGTGACGCACTCCTCCAGGCGGTATCGCCCGGCGAGCTTGTGTCCGCTGTGCAGTTCGGGTGGTGAGGCCTTCCCGGGACGTTCGGTCCCGCCACTCCCCTGTGCCTCGACGTCGTCCGTGTCCCGCTCCCGGTTCTGGGCCTCCCCGTCGGCCGTGGACTGGTCCGCCTTGGCGGTCAGCGGCTTGTCACCGCTGTTGTCTGCCACGTCGACGGCAGCCGTGCTCCGTTCCGCCACCGTCGTTCCTGCCTCCCCATCCGTTGCGCGCCGTGCGACGCCGAATCCAATTGTGCCCACAGTCTGCCGCTATGCACGACACACGGTGGCGGCCGATGGTTGTGCGCCTACCCCGGCCTCAACGCCCCAGGCGCCCACGGACCATACCGACCAGCGAGTTCAGCTCCTCGATCCGCAGGCGCCGGGCCACGACGAAGAAGATCCCGAGCAGTACCGCCCCGCCCACCAACAGCGCGGCGAGCGAGCCGGCGACGCCCTGACCGAGCGTGTGCCCGATGCCGTAGCAGGCCGCGCCGCTCAGCAGCGCCGCGGGCACCGAGGCGAGGCAGAGCCTGGCGTACGTGCGCAGCACGCGCGAGCCGTCCAGGTCGCCGCCCAGCCGCTTGCGCAGCCGGTTCCAGGCGACACCGACCCCGATCGCGTAGGCGAGACCGTACGCGGCGGACATGCCGACCACCGCCCAGCGGGCCGGCAGGACGAAGAAACACAGCGCCGAGGCACCCGCGTTGACCGCGGCCACGATGACCGTGTTGTAGAAGGGAGTTCGGGTGTCCTCGTAGGCGTAGAAGGCCCGCAGGACGACGTACTGCACGGAGTAGGGGATCAGGCCGAGGCCGAACGCCATCAGCATGAAGCCCATGTTGGTGGCGGCGCGGGTGCCGGACGAGCCGAAGATCAGGGTGCACATCGGGATGCCGAGCGCGAGGAAGCCGAAGGCGATGGGCACGATGGCGACGGCGGTCGTGCGCAGCCCCTGGGAGATGTCGTCGCGGACCGCGCCGCCGTCTCCCTCGGCCGCCGAGCGGGAGATGCGCGGCAGCAGCGCCGCCATCAGGGAGACGGTGATGATGGCCTGCGGCAGGCCCCAGATGAGCTGGGCGTTGGCGTAGGCACTGAAGCCTGTACCGGCGATGTTCGTGTCCGAGACCGAAGCGGTGGCCAGCTGGGTGACGACGAGCGCGCCGGCCTGGTTGGCGAGGACGAAGAGGATCGTCCACTTGGCGAGCATCGCCGCCTTGCCGAGGCCGTGACCCTTCCAGTCGAAACGCAGACGCAGTCGGAAGCCGGTCTCCCGCAGGTACGGGATCATCGCCAGGGCCTGCACGACAAGGCCGAGGAGGATGCCGACCCCGAGGAGCCGCTGGCCCTGCGGCGGAATGTTCGCCACGTCCATGCCGGAGTCGGCCGAGGTGCCGTACACCCAGAGGAACATGCCGAGCGTCACGATGATGACGATGTTGTTGAGGACCGGGGTCCACATCATCGCGCCGAACTTGCCGCGGGCGTTGAGGACCTGGCCCATCACCACGTGAATGCCCATGAAGAAGATCGAGGGCAGGAAGTAGCGGGTGAAGGTGATGGCCACGTCGTCGGCCGCGGGATCGCTGGCGACCGGGTTCGACAGCACCTGGACGAGGAGCGGGGCGGCGAACATCGCCAGGGCGGTGAGCAGTCCGAGCGCCACCATGACCAGCGTCAGCAGGCGGTTGGCGAACGCCTCGCCACCGTCGTCGTCCTCCTTCATGGCCCGCACGAGCTGCGGGACGAAGACCGAGTTGAGGCCGCCGCCGACGGTGAGGATGTAGATCATCGTCGGGAGCTGGTAGGCGACCTGGAAGGTGTCGCCCAGCAGGGCGGTGCCGAGGGCGGAGACGATCAGAGCGGAACGGACGAAGCCGGTGAGGCGCGAGACCATCGTGCCCGCCGCCATCACGGCGCTCGACTTCAGCAGGCCCGTGGCGCGACCGCCCCGCTTCGCGGCAGGAGCGGCGGGCGCGGATGCCGGCCTCGTGTCTGCCGCGGGTGGGGACGGTGCCGGCCGGTCCTGGCCGGGAGCCGGTGCGGCGGCCGGGCCGGGCACCGCAGGGGCGTCCGCGGAGGGCGCCTGTCCGCCCTGCTGCTGGTCACGGAAGAGATGCGCGAAGGCGTCGGGCTCGTGGTGCTCCTCGCCCGCCCCGGTGACCAGGTCGTCCACCCCGACGAACTGGGTCGTCCGGGGGTCGTCGCCGTAGGGCAGGTACTGGGTCGGGCCCTCCGGCTCGGGCGGCGGGGTCTGGGCCCACACGCGGGGGTCGGGGGCGTACGGCGACTGGGGCGGCTGGGCGTACAGCTGCTGCTGCGGCGGGTACGTGCCCGGCGGCGGCGGGGGATGCGCGGCACGGTCGTAGAGCGCCTCGGCGACCGGGTCCTGGGCGTAGAGGTCCTGTGCCCGGTAGGGGTCCTGGTCGTAGGCGTCCTGGAGGTACATGTCCGCGGGAGACTGCGGAGGTACCTGGCCGTGCTCGGGCGGCGGGCCCTCGGGGTGGCCCGGGCTGTCCGCGGCCCGGCCGCGGTCACCGTCGTACGGCGCGTTCATGGTTACCCCACCTCATCGTCCCGGGCCCACCGGCCACGACATCCTCAACGGTCCACTCTCTCACCCGTGCCGGACGGGTCCGTGCTTTCCGCTGGGGTGTCAGCTGTCGGGTCACTCGGCTGCTCCGGGGCCTCCGCCCCGGGCCGGATGCCCGACTCCTCCTCTGGACGGTCCTCGGGCCCCTCGGGGTTCCGTGCGTCGTCCTCGGCCTCTCCCGCCTCGTCCGGGCCGTCCGGACCGGCCTCCTCGGCCTCCCGCGCCGCGGCACGCTTACGGTGCGTGTACATCCGGAAGCCGGCGAGCACCAGGAGGAGGAAGCCGCCGCCGATGACCAGCATCACGGTGGCCGTGAACTCGGTGACCTTCACATCGAAGGTGACCGGCTCGCCGTACTTCTGGCCGTCCTCGGTGTACAGCTGCGCGACCACCGCGGCCTGGCCGTTGGCCTTGGCGGTGGTGGTGAACTTCACTGTCTGGCTGTGTCCGCCGGACACCGTGACGGGCTGTTCGTCGAAGGAGTCGCCGCCGATCTCCAGGCGCGGGCTCGTCGAGGTGAGCCGCAGCCTGAGGTGTCCGACGCCCTGCACCAGGTTGTTCTGCACCGTCACGGGGATCGTGGCGCTGCGGCCGGAGAGCTTGGTGTCGGACTTGTCGATCAGCTTGACCTGGCCGGTCAGACCGTCGAGGTAGGTCTTCACGCCGGTGCGGTAGGCGGCGGCCTCGGTCGCGAGGCCACGCCACGAGGTGGACATCGCCCGGTTCATGGCCCGCCCGAAGGGGGTCACCACACGGGACTGGTCGGTGAGGATCACCTTGAAGCTGTCGAGTTCGTCCTGCGTGCTCGCGATCTCCTCGAACGCCGCTCGCGGCAGCTCCCGCTTGCGCAGTGAGGAGGGGTACGCGGACATCGACGGCACCCTCGTGGTGGCACCGGGGTCCGGCTTGGCGGAAGCGGCCGCCGAGAGTTCCTGGGACTCGGACCAGTTCCCGTCCTGGAGCGCGGTGATCGCCTCGGCCATCGCCTGCGCCTGGCGTGCGGTGGGCATGCGCTGCGGTGCGACGACGATGCTGCGCTGCTTGTCCGTCTGGCCGTTGAGGGCGAGGCTCTGCGCCAGGAAGGCCTGCACGGCGAGGGTGCCGGACGAGGCCTTGATCAGGTCTCCCTGGAACGCGGTCGACAGGCGGGCGTCCGCCACGACCGCCGTGGTGCCACCGCCGATGGGGCGCGCCGCGGACGGGGTGTAGGGCAGGCCGCCGGTCTCCTGGAGGCTGTCGCTGCGCGCGATCAGTTTGTCGGCGCCGGCGGAGGTGGCCACCTTGACGATCGAGGGGTCCACGGCACCGTCCACGGGCCACGCGAAGTCGGTGGTCGGCTCGGTGTGGAGGATCGGCTCGACCGTGTTGGTGACGACGTCGGTGGCTTCCTTGAGGTGGCTCAGGGAACCGGTGACCCGCGTGCCGTTGTGCGCGAGGGACGCCAGGTCGGGGTCGGCGAAGGGGAGGGCTACCACCTCCTTGTTCTTCACCGCCGCCTGGAGGTCGGCGAGCCACTGCTTGGCGACCGCCTGGTGGGTGCCCGCCGTGGTGGTGCCGTCCTCGGCCAGGACTTGGTAGTTGTGCGTCATCGCGTCGACCGACGCGAGCAGGTTCGGGTCGATCACCCAGGTGACGTCGAGGTCCTTGCCCAGGGACAGCAGCTCGTCCAGGCGGCCACCGGGGGAGATCTCCGCGGCGAGATCCTCGTTGAGGAAGACCGGGGTCTGCTGTTCGTTCGACCGGGTCTGCGCCGTCATGTGGACGGTGGAGACCAACGGCCACAGGTACGTCGTCCTGGTCCTGGTGTCGGCCTCTTCCGGCTGCCACGGCAGGAACGTCCGTTGGATGCCCAGCAACTGGTCCCACGGCTGGGCGGACGTCTGTCCGGACAGGGAGACGGAGAGCGGGTAGACCCCGTCGCCGCCGAGGTCCAGCTTGTCGACCGGGACGCGGATGGAGAAGGACTGTGCGACGCCGGGTGCGAGTTTGGCGAACTTCTCGACGTAACTGCCGCCGACCTCCGTGCCGGTGGCTGTCTGCAGGTCGGTGCTGTCCCTGGAGATGTCGTCGATGGCGGAGCGGGTGTTCAGCACGGACCCCAGCCGCAGCCCGACATGGGCGCCGGTGACCGCCTGCCTGCCGGTGTTGGTCACGGTCCCGGACACCGTCAGGGTGTCCCCGTCCGTCGGGGTGGACGGGCTGAGCGTGTCGAGGGCGACGGCCACCGTCCCCGATCCGGCGACGGCTTTCGGGGAGGCCGGTTCCACGGCGAGTGCGGTGGGGGCGGCGGGCAGCTGGAGAAGACCGGCCAGCAGGGGCGCCCCGGCCAGAAGTACTCCGGTGCGCCGGAGCCACCGGCGGGCAGGTGAGGGACTCGTCCCCGGGAAGTCTGCCGCCTCGGCCACGCGCTCGTCCGTCCCTCGTCGTCGTCAGTGGTCGTCGGAATGTGCGTCCACGCATGGTAACGATGCCCGCTGAGGGGAAGTGCCGCGGACTCTGCCACAAGATCGGGAAACCAGGCCGGCCCGCCCTGTA
Source organism: Streptomyces sp. NPDC043878 (assembly GCF_056435735.1). Lineage (NCBI taxonomy): Bacteria > Bacillati > Actinomycetota > Actinomycetes > Kitasatosporales > Streptomycetaceae > Streptomyces > Streptomyces sp. NPDC043878. The sequence goes on along the minus strand of NZ_JBWKDW010000002.1, from coordinate 241,992 downwards.
TGAGCGCGTATGGACAGCAGATGCCGTACGTCTCAAAGGTATGTCTTGTGCTGATGGCAGGGGATATGTCGAGGGCTGCCGATGTGTACGTTCAATGGAGGCGCCCGCGGTGGCCCGGGCCACGTACCCTCTTCTGTTGTGCCGAACGCCAACGAAGACAACGCCCGTGCCCTCAGCCAGGTGCAGCACCGTGCGGTGACCGAACTGCTGAGGGTCGCCCCGGTCGCCGACGACCTCGCCCGCCGCTTCCAGGAGGCCGGCTTCTCGCTCGCCCTGGTCGGTGGCTCGGTCCGCGACGCGCTGCTCGGCCGGCTCGGCAACGATCTCGACTTCACGACGGACGCTCGCCCCGAGGACGTACTGAAGATCGTGCGGCCGTGGGCGGACGCGGTGTGGGAGGTCGGGATCGCCTTCGGCACGGTCGGGGTGCAGAAGGACGCCAGGGTCGAGGGCGTCGACAGGTCCTTCCAGATCGAGGTGACCACCTACCGGTCGGAGGCGTACGACCGCACCTCGCGCAAGCCCGAGGTGGCGTACGGCGACTCCATCGAGGAGGACCTCGTCCGGCGCGACTTCACCGTGAACGCCATGGCCGTCGCACTTCCCGAGAAGGAGTTCATCGACCCGCACGGAGGGCTCGTCGACCTGGAGGCCCGCCTGCTGCGGACACCGGGCACGCCCGAGGCGTCCTTCTCCGACGACCCCCTGCGGATGATGCGGGCCGCCCGGTTCGCCGCCCAGCTCGACTTCGAGGTGGCTCCCGAGGTCGTCGGGGCGATGAAGGACATGGCGGGACGGATCGAGATCGTCTCGGCCGAGCGGGTGCGGGACGAACTGAACAAACTGATCGTCTCCGCGCACCCGCGCAAGGGACTGACGCTGCTGGTCGACACCGGGCTCGCCGATCGTGTGCTGCCCGAGCTGCCCGCCCTCCGGCTGGAGAGCGACGAGCACCACCGGCACAAGGACGTCTACGAGCACACGCTGATCGTCCTGGAACAGGCGATGGCGCTGGAGGAGGACGGCCCCGACCTCATCCTTCGGCTGGCGGCCCTGCTGCACGACATCGGCAAGCCCCGCACACGTCGGTTCGAGGACGACGGCCGGGTCTCCTTCCACCACCACGAGGTGGTCGGCGCGAAGATGACCAAGAAGCGCATGACGACGCTGAAGTACTCCAACGACCTGGTGAAGGACGTCTCGCGGCTCGTCGAACTCCACCTGCGCTTCCACGGATACGGGACCGGGGAGTGGACGGACTCGGCGGTTCGTCGTTATGTCCGTGACGCGGGGCCGCTGCTCGCCCGTCTTCACAAGCTGACCCGGTCGGACTGCACGACGCGGAACAAGCGCAAGGCGGCCACGCTGTCCCGTGCCTATGACGGTCTTGAAGAGCGGATCGCACAGCTCCAGGAGCGGGAGGAGCTGGACGCGATCCGTCCGGACCTGGACGGTAACCAGATCATGGAGATCCTCGGCATCGGTCCCGGCCCGGCTATTGGGCAGGCGTACAAACACATGCTGGAACTGCGGCTGGAGAACGGGCCGATGGAGCACGCCGACGCGGTGACCGCCCTCAAGGAATGGTGGGAGCAGAAGGCCCGGGTCTGAGGGCGGAGTTGGTCCAGGGGCGGCGCCCTTCGCACCGTAGACAGCAGAGCGGGGCATGTTTCACGTGAAACATGCCCCGCTCTGCGTTGCTGTCGTTCGTAGCTCCCGATGTTGTTTCACGTGAAACAGCACTCTCGGGAGAAACGGACTGTGTCAGATCAGACGTCCGCCAAGCACAGCAGGAACTCGTCCCCGTCGCCCGTCTCGGCGTAGAAGCTGGTCGCACCAGTGACCTTGCGGCACTCGGTCTCCGCGGTGATCTGCGAGTAGTGGCCCTTGATCTTCTGGAGGACCTTGGCCTCCGCGTCCGAGGAGTCGCAGCCGACTACCTCCATGCGGTCCGAGGACGACGACGCGGACTTCAGGCAGTCACCCACGTTGGCGTGATCGGCGTCGTCCCGGCTGGCGATCCAGCCACCGATGACCGCGCCGAGAACCACGACGACGATGACGACGTTCTTGATGGTCTTGAACTTGGGGCGGCGGCTCGGAGCCTGCGGCGGGACTGGCGCGTACGGAGCCGTGGCCTGCTGAGGGAACCCCGGCTGACCGGGCTGCTGCGGGTAGCCACCCTGCGGCGGGTACGGAGCCTGGGGCTGGCCGACTGGAGGCTGGCCCTGAGCGAACGGGTTCTGACCCTGAGGCGGCGGAGTGGTCACGTGGAAGTCCCCCTGGAGCATCGGTATGTGACGCGCACATGGCGCAAGTAAGACGCACGTAAGTTACCGGGGCCCTGTGACAACTCTGTGGTCAGGAGCGGCTCTGTGGCATTGATGTGACACTTACTGGCGAATAAAGCGGGTCATACCGAGCGCAACCATCCCGTAGATAACGGCGATCGTGACCACCAGGGCCACGGATCGGCCGTCGGGCGGCAGCACGAGCGCGGCGACCGAGGCCGCGCCGACGAAGGCGATGTTGAACAGCACGTCGTAGACCGAGAAGATCCGGCCACGGAAGCCGTCGTCGACCGAGGACTGCACCAGGGTGTCGGTCGCGATCTTCGCTCCCTGGGTGGTCACACCCAGCACGAACGCCGCGGCCAGCATGGGCACGGTGGCGAACGGCAGCCCGAGGGCGGGTTCCAGCACCGCGGCGGCGCCGGCGCAGGTGACGATCCAGCGGGCGGCCCCCAGCCGTCCCGCGGCCCAGGGCGTCACCATGGCCGCCACGAAGAACCCGGCGCCGGAGATGCCCAGTGCCAGCCCCAGCAGACGCAGCCCCTCCTCCGCGTCCGAGGAGAGGGCGTACCGGCAGAGCATCAGCACCATGACCGTCAGGGCGCCGTAGCAGAACCGCATCAGGGTCATCGCGGCCAGCGCCCAGGCGGCTCTGCGACGCGGGGGCGCGGCCAGATGCCTGAGCGCCGCCGCCAGGGCACGGGCGGCGCCGGTGAGTGCCGTGCCCAGCTGCGGCGGCACCGACTCCGGGTCGGGGCCCAGCAGTTCCGGGGCCATCCGCAGCGAGGCGAGCGCCGCACACAGGTACAGGGCTGCGCCCAGCAGGACCACGGCGGCGTCCGAGTCGGCGAACACCAGTCGGACGACGAAGGCGAGGCCGCCGCCCGCGGTCGCGGCGAGCGTTCCGGCGGTGGGGGAAAGGGAATTGGCGATCACCAGGCGTTCGCCGTCGACCACGCGGGGCAGCGCGGCGGACAGCCCGGAGAGGACGAACCGGTTGACGGCGGTGACGCACAGCGCGGAGACGTAGAAGAGCCAGTCCGGGACGTGACCGATCACCAAGAGGGCGGTCACCGACGCCATCAGGGCACGCAGCAGGTTGCCGTACAGGAAGACCTGGCGGCGGCGCCAGCGGTCCAGCAGGACGCCGGCGAACGGGCCCACGAGGGAGTACGGGAGCAGCAGGACCGCCATCGCGGAGGCGATCGCGGCAGCCGAGGTCTGCTTCTCCGGGGAGAAGACCACATGCGCGGCGAGGGCGATCTGGTAGACGCCGTCGGCACCCTGGGAGAACAGGCGGACGACGAGCAGGCGCCGGAAGTTCCCGAAGCGGAGCAGGACGCGCAGGTCGCGGACGACGGACATGGGGCACAGCCTCACACACGGCAAGAGCCCCCGGGCATGTCGCCCAGGGGCCCTCAGCGGTCGTACAGGGAGCGGCTTCTAGCGCTCGACCTCGCCCTTGATGAACTTCTCGACGTTCGCGTAGGCCTCGTCGTCGAAGTACTGGACCGGCGGGGACTTCATGAAGTAGCTCGACGCGGAGAGGATCGGGCCGCCGATGCCGCGGTCCTTGGCGATCTTCGCGGCGCGCAGGGCGTCGATGATGACACCCGCGGAGTTCGGGGAGTCCCAGACCTCGAGCTTGTACTCGAGGTTCAGCGGAACGTCGCCGAAGGCACGGCCCTCGAGACGGACGTAGGCCCACTTGCGGTCGTCCAGCCAGGCCACGTAGTCCGACGGACCGATGTGGACGTTCTTCTCGCCCATGTCGCGGTCGGGGATCTGTGAGGTGACGGCCTGCGTCTTCGAGATCTTCTTGGACTCGAGGCGGTCACGCTCCAACATGTTCTTGAAGTCCATGTTGCCGCCCACGTTGAGCTGCATGGTGCGCTCGAGACGGACACCGCGGTCCTCGAACAGCTTCGCCATCACGCGGTGCGTGATGGTGGCGCCGACCTGCGACTTGATGTCGTCACCGACGATCGGGACACCGGCCTCGGTGAACTTGTCCGCCCACTCCTTGGTGCCGGCGATGAAGACCGGGAGGGCGTTGACGAAGGCGACCTTGGCGTCGATGGCGCACTGGGCGTAGAACTTCGCCGCGTCCTCGGAACCGACGGGCAGGTAGCAGATGAGAACGTCGACCTGCTTGTCCTTGAGGATCTGGACGATGTCGACCGGCTCCTCGGCGGACTCCTCGATGGTCATGCGGTAGTACTTACCGAGACCGTCAAGGGTGTGGCCGCGCTGCACCGTGACACCCTTGTTCGGGACGTCGCAGATCTTGATGGTGTTGTTCTCGCTGGCACCGATGGCGTCCGAGAGGTCGAGACCGACCTTCTTCGCGTCGACGTCGAAGGCGGCGACGAACTCGACGTCACCGACGTGGTAGTCGCCGAACTGGACGTGCATCAGGCCGGGTACCTTGGTCGCCGGGTCGGCGTCCTTGTAGTACTCGACTCCCTGCACCAGCGAGGCGGCGCAGTTGCCCACGCCGACGATGGCTACGCGAACCGAACCCATTCCGGTTGCTCCCTGTGTGTGCGAGTGAGGCCCTGGCAGGGACCTCACGTGGTGGTGTCGCCGGGCGTATCCGGGCCGGGGGTTTCCCCGGTCCGGGGCAGGACGCCCGGCGCTCCCTCTGTGGTGTCGCGAGCGGGGCCTCCGTGGGCGGGACCCTTCAGGTCCCGGCCCGCCCGCTCACTTTCGATGAGCTCGTTCAGCCAGCGCACTTCGCGCTCCACGGACTCCATCCCATGGCGCTGGAGCTCAAGCGTGTAGTCGTCGAGGCGCTCCCGGGTGCGCGCCAGGGAGGCGCGCATCTTCTCGAGGCGCTCCTCCAGCCGGCTGCGGCGGCCCTCCAGTACGCGCATGCGTACGTCGCGTGACGTCTGCCCGAAGAAGGCGAAGCGCGCGGCGAAGTGTTCGTCCTCGTACGCGTCGGGCCCCGTCTGCGAGAGCAGGTCCTCGAAGTGTTCCTTACCTTCCGCCGTCAACCGATAGACGATCTTGGCGCGACGCCCTGCGAGTGGTGCGGCGAGGGCGTCCTCGGAGACGTTCGTCGTCTCCTCGATCAACCAGCCGTTGGCAAGCAGGGTCTTCAGGCAGGGGTACAGCGTCCCGTAGCTGAAAGCACGGAACACGCCCAGTGACGTGTTGAGGCGTTTGCGCAGCTCATAGCCGTGCATCGGGGACTCGCGGAGCAGGCCGAGGACGGCGAACTCAAGGATTCCGGCACGCCGGCTCATCGTCGCCTCCTCTCTGTCGCAGACTCCGTGACGGTCTTTATGCCGTGCTGATGTATCGACTCGATACATCAGCACGATAGATCGAGCTTCCGATCACGGCAAGAGAGCAGAGGGTGAACGGGATCACATCCCTGACTCGTGACGAGCAAGTTGCCTGGTTTGGGGTGAACTTCTGCGCTAGGCAGCTTTTGACGGTGCGTAGTCTGTGCGCCATGCACACCACCGGGAACCGAGTGACGCATGGGGACGTCCTCGTCCCCGGTGCGGTACGGATGAATGCGGAACCGACCGCATCCGTACTTCGGGGGGACCGGAAACCAGTCGCCTTTTCCAGGCGCGCAACGGTGCGCCTGCCCGAGGAGTAGTCGTTCGATGAGCGAGCACCGTCGCAAACCGCCGCCGCCGCAGGGAGGCGGACGTGCCGCGAACCGACGCGGCCAGTCCAGCTCGTCCTCCGGCCGCCGTGCGGCACCGCGAGGCGCCACTGGGTCACTTTCCGACTCCTATGGGACGAGTTCCCAGGAGTCGGACTCCTATGGGCCGGGAGGTGAGGAACGCCTGTCCGGCGGCCGAGCAGAGGCCCGGCGCGCGGCACAGAGAAGCAGCGGCAGCCGTCGCAGGGCGGACGAGCCCGCCGGCCGGCGTGGCGCGCCCGGCGGTCCGAACGGTCCCGGCGGCCGGGGCAGAGGGCGTTCGGCCGGTCCGCCCAAGAAGCGCTTCGTCGACTACCCGCGCGCGGGGAAGTACGGCGTTGGCCGGTGGATCCCGTCGTGGAAGCTCGTGACGGGGCTGTTCATCGGTTTCATGGGGAGTCTGGTCGCCGTCGCGGGCATCGGGTACGCACTGGTGAGCGTTCCGAACGTGGCCAAGGCGGCCACCGCGCAGAACAACGTCTTCTACTGGTCCGACGGCACCGAGATGGTCTCCACAGGTGGAGAGACGAACCGTCAGATCATCAACTACGCGTCCATTCCGCCCGCCATGCGGTACGCCGTCATCTCGCAGGAGAACAAGACCTTCGAGACTGACAGCGGTATCGACCCCAAGGGCATCGCACGTGCCTTCTTCAACATGGCCAGGGGTGGTCAGACACAGGGTGGCTCCACCATCACCCAGCAGTACGTCAAGAACGCGCGGCTGGACGACCAGTCGCAGACCCTCTCCCGGAAGTTCAAGGAGATCTTCATCTCGGTGAAGGTGGGCACCACGGTCTCGAAGGACAAGATCATGGCCGGGTACCTCAACTCGGCGTACTACGGCCGCGGTGCCTTCGGACTCCAGGCGGCGGCACGCGCGTACTTCGACAAGCAAGCCGTCAACCTGAACGAGGGCGAGTGCGCTTTCCTGGCGGCCATGCTGAAGGGCGCCACGTACTACGACCCGGCGGGCATGCCTTCCGTCGACCCGGTCGGCGCCACTCCCCAGGCGAACCAGAAGCGGGCCCTGGCCCAGATGCAGGACACCCTCGACAAGATGGTGGAGTACGGCCACCTGTCCCAGACGGAGCGGGCCAAGTACACGAAACTTCCCTCATGGAAGAACCCCCGCTCGAACACCCGGCTGAGCGGTCAGATCGGCTATCTCGTCGACCTGGCCAAGGGCTATCTGGTCAACAACACGGACCTGACCGAAACCGACCTTCAGCGGGGCGGCTACTCCATCTACACGACCTTCGACAAGAAGAAGGTCAACGCGCTGGAAGCCGCGGTCAAGAAGGTCCGGAAGGCCAACATCGACCCCAAGAAGCGTCCGCGCACCGACACCCACGTCCAGTTCGGCGGCGCGTCCGTGGATCCGGAGACGGGTGCTATCAAGGCCATCTACGGCGGCGAGGACGCGACCAAGCACTTCACCGACAACGCCGACGTCACCGGCGCCCAGGTCGGTTCGACCTTCAAGCCGTTCGTGCTCGCCGCGGCGATGAAGTGGGGCGTACGCAATCCCGATGGTCCCGCGTCACAGGCGCAGGACGAGCGGACGGTCGTCTCCCCGAAGAGCCTGTACAGCGGTATGAACAAGCTGAAGATCGAGGACTACCAGAAGAACGTCTGGAAGAACGAGAAGGGCGAGGAGTGGCTGCAGACCAATGACGGCAACGCGTCCTACGGCAGCCCTCCGAAGTTCCAGATCGACCTCCGCGAGGCGATGCGGGAGTCGGTGAACTCGGCCTTCGTGCAGCTCGGCATGGACGTCGGCCTGGACAAGGTGAAGGAGTCCGCCATCGACGCGGGCCTCAAGCCTGACAGCCTCACCGGCACCAGCTTCCCGTCCTTCTCGATCGGCATCTCCGATCCCAGCGCCATCCGGATGGCCGGCGCGTACGCCACCTTCGCGGCCAGCGGCCAGCAGCGCGAACCGTTCTCCGTCAAGAAGGTCACCGGCGCGGACGGCACGGTCTACGTCCACAAGACCGTGAGCAGGGAAGCGTTCGAGCCCGTGGTCGCCGACAACGTCACCGACGTCCTCAAGACCGTGGTCGAGAAGGGCACCGGTACCAACGCCCAGCTTGCGGGCCGTGACGTGGCCGGCAAGACCGGTACCACCGACGGCAACAAGTCGGCCTGGTTCGTCGGCTACACCCCGCAGCTGTCCACCTCGATCAGCATGTTCCGGTACGACGACGACGAGACCAAGAAGAACCGCACCTTCCTGAAGATGTACGGGACGGGTGGCCAGGAGAAGATCCACGGCGCGTCGTTCCCGGCCGAGATCTGGCACGACTACATGGAGCAGGCCATGAAGGGTCTGTCCGTGAAGAACTTCCCTGCTCCCCAACCCATCGGTGAGATCGTCAACGACGTCCCGTCCCCGACTCCCACGCCCACGTTCAGCGAGACGCAGAAGCCGTCCCCCACGCCGTCGCCGACGCCGAGCGTGACGGTGACCTCTCCGACTCCGACCGTGAGCGAGACGTGCCAGTTCGAGTTCCAGTGCCCCGGTGAGACCGGTGGGACGGACGCCGGCGGCACCGACGGAGGTGTCACCTCCTCGCCCTCGGCCTCGGAGTCGACCGGGAACGGCAGCACCAGAGGCAATGGCAACGGGGGCATCTTCGGAGGCTCGACCGGTTAGTCGCGTATAGCCCGTCAAGGGTGTTTCACGTGAAACAAGGGCCGCCGTACCCACCAGGTACGGCGGCCCTCGGCGTATTCCTAGACACGTACGGCAGGATGTGCGGCATGCCCAGTGCTGAATCGACGCGAGCGAGCGTCCATGCCACGGACCCGGTGCGGCCGACCAAGGAGGACGAGGTCGCTGCCAACGGCAGCGAGCTGATCGGCGGCCCCATCGGACGGCGTGCCCTGCTCGGAACGTCCTGGTGGACTCCCGTACGGATCGTCGCGCTCGTGGCGATCGGCGTGTTCGCCCTCGGGCTGGTCCAGAAGGCGCCCTGCTACAACGGTGCCTGGTTCTTCGGCGCCAGCTCGCAGTACACGCACGCGTGCTACTCGGACATCCCGCACCTCTACCAGGGGCGCGGCTTCGCCGACGGGCTCGTGCCGTACTTCGACAAGCTGCCCGGTGACATGCAGTACCTCGAATACCCGGTACTGACCGGCGTGTTCATGGAGGTGGCCTCCTGGCTCACACCGGGCAGCGGCACCATCCAGGACCAGGAACAGTGGTACTGGATGGTCAACGCCGGGATGCTGATGGTGTGCGCGGCCGTCATCGCCGTCTGTGTGGCCCGCACGCACGCCCGGCGGCCCTGGGACGGGCTGCTGGTCGCCGTGGCGCCCGCCTTCGCCTTGACCGCGACGATCAACTGGGACCTGCTGGCCGTCGCTCTGACGGCTGCCGCGATGCTGATGTGGTCGCGGAGTCGTTCTCTCGCCTTCGGTGTGCTGCTGGGGCTCGCCACGGCCGCCAAGCTCTATCCCGTCTTCCTGCTCGGCCCGCTGTTCCTGTTGTGCTGGCGTGCGGGCAAATGGCGGGACTTCGGAAAGGCGCTGGGGGGTGCGGTCGTCGCCTGGCTGGTCGTGAACCTGCCGGTGATGCTCTTTGCCTTCGACGGCTGGTCGAAGTTCTACACCTTCAGTCAGGAGCGCGGTGTCGACTTCGGGTCCTTCTGGCTGATCATGGCCCAGAACTCGGCGAACCCGCTCAGCACCGACACCGTCAACCGCTTCGCCATGCTGCTGGTGCTGCTGTGCTGCGTGGGCATCGCGGTACTCGCCCTGACCGCTCCGCGCCGGCCGCGCTTCGCCCAGCTGGCGTTCCTGATCGTCGCGGCCTTCATCGTCACCAACAAGGTCTACTCGCCGCAGTACGTGCTGTGGCTGATCCCGCTCGCCGCCCTGGCCCGGCCGAAGTGGCGGGACTTCCTGATCTGGCAGGCGTGCGAGGTGGCGTACTTCCTCGGGATCTGGATGTACCTCGCGTACACGACCAGCGGAGACGCCCACAAGGGCCTGCCCACCGACGGCTACCACTGGGCCATCGGCCTGCACCTGCTGGGGACGCTGTACCTGTGTGCCGTGGTCGTGCGCGACGTCCTCATGCCGGAGCGGGACGTGGTACGCCGGGCCGGCGACGACGACCCGTCGGGCGGGGTGTTCGACGGTGCCGAGGACGTCTTCGCCTTCGGCTCCGCAGCCCATCCGCCGCGGCACGCCGCACACCTCGCGGCACCTCAGGTGGAGTGGGGCAGCCAGGACCCGGCCGACGGGCCGGTCTGAACGAAGCCGGGCAGCACCCGGGTCCGAGCTCCCGGCTGCTGTTCGCTGTGAGCGAACAGCACGGGAACGCGGCACTCAAAAGGCCGTACACGGACATTCCGTGTACGGCCTTTTGGCGTCGGGGAGCTGTCAGCGGTCGACGATCCGGTCGAACTGCGTGGTGGTGTGCCGCAGATGCGCCACCAGTTCCTCGCCCACCTTCGGCTCCGGTGCGTCCGAGGGCACGAACAGGATCGAGACCTGCATGTGCGGCGGCTCGGCGAACCAGCGCTGCTTGCCGCCCCAGACGAACGGGGAGAGGTTCCGGTTCACCGTGGCGAGGCCGGCCCGTGCGACCCCCTTGGCGCGCGGCATGACGCCGTGCAGGGCCTTGGGAGCCTCCAGGCCCACCCCGTGCGACGTACCGCCCGCCACGACCACCAGCCAGCCGTCGGAGGCCGCCTTCTGCTGCCGGTAGCCGAAACGGTCACCCTTGTCGACCCGCGTGACGTCCAGGACGGCCCCGCGGTACTCGGTGGCGTCGTGGTCCCCCAGCCACAGCCGCGTGCCGATCCGCGCGCGGAAACGGGTCTGCGGGAACTGCTGCTGGAGCCGGGCGAGTTCCTCCGCCTTGAGGTGGCTGACGAACATCGTGTGCAGCGGCAGCCGGGCCGCGCGCAGCCGGTCCATCCAGCCGATGACCTCCTCGACGGCGTCCGAGCCGTCGGTGCGGTCCAGGGGCAGGTGGATCGCGAAACCCTCCAGGCGCACGTTCTCCGTGGCGGCGTGCAGCTGCGGCAGCTCCTGCTCCGTGATGCCGTGCCGCTTCATCGAGGACATCACCTCGATCACCACGCGGGCGCCCACGAGGCCGTAGACCCCGTCGATCGACGACACCGAGCGGATGACCCGGTCGGGCAGCGGCACGGGCTCCTCACCGCGGCGATAGGGCGTCAGCACCAGCAGGTCGCCGCCGAACCAGTCCTTGATGCGCGCGGCTTCGTAGGTCGTGCCGACGGCGAGGACGTCCGAGCCCATCCGGGTGGCCTCCTCCGCCAGCCGCTCGTGTCCGAAGCCGTAGCCGTTGCCCTTGCAGACCGGCACGAGCGCGGGGAACTGCTCCTGCACGTGCTTGTGGTGCGCCCGCCAGCGCGCGGTGTCGACGTAGAGGGTGAGCGCCATGGCCGGACCTGGGACCTTTCTCGTGGCTGGGGTGTGTCAGAGGGGTGGAACGGGAGAACGGGACGTCAGCGACGCGACATATACATGTCCAGCGCCTTGTGGAGCAGCTTGTTGAGTGGGAAGTCCCACTCGCCGAGGTACTCGGCGGCCTGGCCGCCCGTGCCGACCTTGAACTGGATCAGGCCGAAGAGATGGTCGGTCTCGTCCAGCGAGTCGGAGATGCCCCGCAGGTCGTAGACGGTCGCGCCGAGGGCGTAGGCGTCCCGCAGCATCCGCCACTGCATCGCGTTGGAGGGCCGGACCTCACGGCCGATGTTGTCGGAGGCGCCGTAGGAGTACCAGACGTGTCCGCCGACGATCAGCATCGTCGCGGCCGACAGGTTCACGCCGTTGTGCCGGGCGAAGTACAGCCGCATCCGGTTGGGGTCCTCGTTGTTGAGGGCCGTCCACATGCGCTGGAAGTACGACAGCGGACGCGGCCGGAAGTGGTCGCGCACGGCCGTGATCTCGTACAGCCGCTGCCATTCCTCAAGGTCGTGGTAGCCGCCCTGGACGACCTCGACGCCGGCTTTCTCCGCCTTCTTGATGTTGCGGCGCCACAGCTGATTGAAGTTCCTTTGGACCTCTTCCAGGGACCGGTTGGCCAGCGGTACCTGGTACACGTAACGGGGCTGCACGTCGCCGAAGCCGGCGCCGCCGTCCTCGCCCTGCTGCCAGCCCATACGGCGCAGCTTGTCCGCCACCTCGAAGGCGCGCGGTTCGATGAAGTCGGCCTCGATGTCACGCAGCCGCTTCACGTCCGGGTTCTGGATGCCCTGCTTGATCGAGGGGGCCTCCCAGCGCCGGATGATCACCGGCGGGCCCATCTTCACCGAGAAGGCGCCCTGCTGCTTGAGGTGCGCGAGCATCGGTTCCAGCCACTCGGTGAGATTCGGCGCGAACCAGTTGATGACCGGACCCTCGGGAAGGTAGGCCAGGTAGCGCTTGATCTTGGGCAGCTGTCGGTACAGAACCAGACCCGCGCCGACCATCTCGCCGGTGCGGCCGTCGAACCAGCCGAGGCTCTCCGAGCGCCACTCCGCCTTCACATCTGCCCAGGCCGGAACCTGCATGTGACTCGCCGACGGCAGGCTCTGGACGTATGCCAGATGCTGCTCACGACTGATGGTCCTCAGGGTCAGGCTCATTCGGGGCGCTCCTCGGGCTGGTGTGTCCCCATGGGTACAGGGGCTCCGGCTCTCGCGGCGAAGCCTACTGCGCCCGGAGAGCGCTCCGACTGGGCGTACGGCACCTTCGCCCCGGCCTGTCGGTCGCCGAGCCGTTCAGCGGTGCGTTGTGCGGTGTTCGGGGGACGGTGTCCTTGGCGTCAGCCGATGACCCCGCCGAAGAGCCCCCCGTGCGCCATGCCCAGGAAGAAACCGACCGCGCTGGCGCCCAGACCCAGGATGAGTCCGAAGCGTTCGCGGGTCGTCTCCGAGATCCACTGGCCGTACGCGCCGGTCAGGATCCCCACCAGGCCGGCCCATGAGCTGACCAGGTGCAGGCTGTCGAAGATCGCCGTGATGGCGGCCGTCAGTCCGAGCACCAGGGTCACCGCGAGCAGCGTGTCCTGGAGCGGATGGGGCCGGCCGTCCGTGGCGAAAAGGCCTCCGGCGGTGTTGGGTCGCATTGCCTGTGCCATAGGGCACCTCCTGCGGAAGACGGCGCATCGTAGCGCCATACACACCCGATGTGTACAGACTGACGGTCCTGGGGGCCGGATTTCAACCGGAAGCACGTGTGCGGGTAGTCTGTACCCTCTGCACCGGTGTCTGCTCACGTCGCGGCAGGGAGTCCCGCGAGGAACCCCCGATTGTCAGTGGCGGCCGATACCGTTGCGTACGCATCACAACCCTCCTGCCACGGAACGACCGTGGCCGCTGAGTCCAAAGGAGGTGGGTTCCACATGCGTCATTACGAAGTGATGGTCATCCTCGACCCCGATCTCGAGGAGCGCGCTGTCTCCCCGCTGATCGAGAACTTCCTCTCCGTCGTCCGTGAGGGCAACGGAAAGGTCGAGAAGGTCGACACCTGGGGCCGTCGTCGTCTCTCGTACGAGATCAAGAAGAAGCCCGAGGGCATCTACTCGGTCATCGACCTGCAGGCCGAGCCTGCGGTCGTCAAGGAGCTCGACCGCCAGATGAACCTGAACGAGTCGGTCCTCCGGACCAAGGTCCTCCGCCCCGAGACCCACTGAGCCTCCCGCTCAGCGATCTCGGGATTCGAGTAGCAGCAGCACAAGCAGCCAGCAGCAAACCCGCCGAGAGGTTCCCCCATGGCAGGCGAGACCGTCATCACGGTCGTCGGCAATCTTGTCGACGACCCCGAGCTGCGCTTCACCCCCTCCGGTGCGGCGGTCGCGAAGTTCCGTGTCGCGTCCACTCCCCGCACCTTCGACCGCCAGACGAACGAGTGGAAGGACGGCGAAAGCCTCTTTCTGACCTGCTCGGTCTGGCGTCAGGCGGCGGAGAACGTCGCGGAGTCGCTTCAGCGAGGCATGCGCGTCATCGTGCAGGGCCGGCTGAAGCAGCGGTCCTACGAGGACCGTGAGGGTGTCAAGCGCACGGTCTACGAGCTTGACGTCGAGGAAGTCGGTGCCAGCCTGCGCAGCGCCACGGCCAAGGTCACCAAGACCGCCGGTCGCGGTGGTCAGGGTGGTTACGGCGGCGGCGCTGGTGGCGGTGCCCAGGGTGGCGGCAGCTGGGGCGGTGGCTCCGGCGGCGGCCAGCAGGGCGGCGGCGGTGCTCCCGCCGACGACCCGTGGGCGACCGGCGGTGCTCCCGCCGGTGGCAACCAGGGCGGCGGCGGTGGCGGCGGCTGGGGTGGAAACTCCGGCAGCGGCGGCAGCGGCGGCGGCTACTCGGACGAGCCCCCCTTCTAGGGACGGGTTCGTACCCACACTTCTTGATCACACAGGAGAAACACCATGGCGAAGCCGCCTGTGCGCAAGCCTAAGAAGAAGGTCTGCGCTTTCTGCAAGGACAAGGTCACGTACGTGGACTACAAGGACACGAACATGCTGCGGAAGTTCATTTCCGACCGCGGCAAGATCCGTGCCCGCCGCGTGACCGGCAACTGCACGCAGCACCAGCGTGACGTCGCCACGGCCGTCAAGAACAGCCGTGAGATGGCGCTGCTGCCCTACACCTCCACCGCGCGATAAGGGAAGGGTGACCTACCAATGAAGATCATCCTCACCCACGAGGTCTCTGGCCTCGGTGCCGCGGGCGACGTCGTCGACGTCAAGGACGGTTACGCTCGCAACTACCTGATCCCGCGGAAGTTCGCTATCCGCTGGACCAAGGGAGGCGAGAAGGACGTCGAGCAGATTCGTCGCGCTCGCAAGATCCACGAGATCCAGACCATCGAGCAGGCCAACTCCGTGAAGGCCCAGCTCGAGGGCGTCAAGGTCCGTCTGGCTGTCCGCTCCGGCGACGCCGGTCGTCTCTTCGGTTCCGTCACCCCGGCCGACATCGCTTCCGCGATCAAGGCTTCCGGTGGCCCCGAGGTCGACAAGCGTCGTATCGAGCTGACCTCGCCGATCAAGACCCTGGGCGCGCACGAGACGTCGGTGCGTCTGCACCCCGAGGTCGCCGCCAAGGTGAACCTCGAGGTCGTCGCGGCCTGATCGCCGCACTCGGCTGAACAGCTGACAGTGGGGGCACACCCGATGGGTGTGGCCCCACTTCGTGCCCCACAGGGTGGGGTGGCGAGCCTGTTTCACGTGAAACGCCGGACTCACCTGAAGGGTCGGTTTCACGTGAAACGGTCAACGGGTCGCGCCGGTGACGATCCAGCGTCCTGAACGGGCGCGCAGCCACAGGGTCAACATCCGCACAGTCATCATCAACGTCATCGCACCCCAGAGCGCGGTCAGTCCGCCGCCGAACACCGGTACGAGCAGAGCGACCGGGGTGAAGACGATCAGGGTGAGCACCATCGCCCAGGCAAGGTACGGCCCGTCGCCCGCTCCCATCAGGACGCCGTCCAGCACGAAGACGACTCCGCAGATCGGCTGGGAGAACGCCACCATGAGCAGGGCGGGCAGGGCGACGTCCCTGACCACCGAGTCACCGGTGAACAGGGGAAGGAAGAGCGGTCGGCCGGCCACCACGAGCAACCCGAGCACCACACCGGCCGCGATGCCCCACTCCACCATCCGACGACAGGCGGCGCGGGCTCCCTGTGGATCGTCGGCACCCAGATAGCGCCCGATGATGGCCTGGCCGGCGATGGCGATGGCGTCCAGGGCGAAGGCGAGCAGGCTCCAGAGGGACAAGACGATCTGGTGGGCCGCGATGTCTGCGTCTCCGAGACGGGCCGCGACGGCCGTGGCGATCATCAGGATGGCCCGCAGTGACAGCGTGCGGACCAGCAACGGGACGCCGGCCTGGGCGGAGGCCCTGATCCCGGCGGCATCGGGGCGGAGAGAAGCGCCGTGCCTGCGAGCTCCGCGGACGACCACCGTCAGATACGCGGCGGCCATCCCACCCTGGGCGATGACGGTTCCCCAGGCGGAGCCCGCGATACCGAGGCCGGCGCCGTAGACGAGACCGGCGTTGAGGACACCGTTGGCGACGAAGCCTCCGACGGCGACGTAGAGGGGGGTTCTGGTGTCCTGCAGACCGCGCAGCACACCGGTCGCCGCGAGCACGACGAGCATGGCCGGGATGCCGAGGGCGGAGATGCGCAGATAGGTGACCGCATAGGGAGCCGCCGTGTCGGAGGCACCGAACAGTTCCACGACGGCCGGAGCCGTGGGCAGGACGACGGCAATCACCGCGGCACCGAGCAGCAGTGCCAGCCAGATGCCGTCCATGCCCTGGCGGATGGCGGCCCCGAGGTCACCGGCTCCGAGGCGGCGGGCGACGGCCGCCGTGGTGGCGTAGGCGAGGAAGACGAAGACGCTGACAGCTGTCGTGAGGAGGGCCGAGGCGACGCCCAGTCCCGCGAGCTGAGCCGTGCCGAGATGGCCCACGATCGCACTGTCCACCATGACGAAAAGGGGCTCGGCGACGAGTGCGCCGAAGGCGGGGACGGCCAGTGCCACGATCTCCCGGTCGTGCTGTCGCCGGGTGGCCTTGGAGGTCGCGGGAGCCTGTGTCATGAGCACCAATGTAATCGTCCACAGGTAAGAGATGCAATGGCACAAGGACCCTTACTTGTCGTTGCGTGATGCACGCTGTCGCGCACTGTTCGAGGCGAACTTGGCCCGAGTGGGAAAGTTTTTCTTCTGCACAGCCAGTGGATGGGAAAGGTGCAGGTCAGAGCTGGTTGCCTGAAGAAGAAGAGGCCTTGTTCACAGGCTCGTCCACCGGGTCGTGCACAGGTTTCGGGGAGTTCTCCACAGCATCCGGGCCGTCGTCCACATGGCCTGTGGATAACCAGATTGGCTGACGGTGCCCGCGGGCCTACCGTGGTGCGGCACCCTCTCTGTCCGTCCGCCTTGGAAAACATCACAAAACCGACGCGCCAGAACCGGAGTTGGGGCTCTCAGTTGTCAGTGGCGTGCCGTAGAACAGAGGGGCACGCCGAGGTCCGCTCGGCGGACGGGAGGAGGTGGCTCGGTGAGTATTTCCGAGCCCTTGGACGACCCGTGGGCCGACAGCGGTCCCAGTGATCGTCTGCCCGCCTCCCGACGCGGTGGAGAGGGCGGCCGGGGACGGGACGAGCAGCACGACCGCGGCCGGGAGAACGTTTCCTGGGACGGCGGCGGCTCCTCCTTCGAGCGCGTCCCGCCGCAGGACCTGGACGCCGAACAGTCAGTGCTCGGCGGCATGCTGCTGTCCAAGGACGCCATCGCGGACGTCGTCGAGGTCCTGAAGGGCCATGACTTCTACAAGCCCGCGCACGAGACCGTCTACCAGGCGATCCTCGACGTCTACGCGAAGGGCGAGCCCGCCGACCCCATCACGATCGCCGCGGAACTCACCAAACGCGGGGAGATCAACAAGGTCGGGGGCGCCTCCTATCTGCACACCCTCGTCCAGACCGTGCCGACGGCGGCGAACGCCGAGTACTACGCGGAGATCGTCCACGAACGCGCGGTCCTGCGCCGCCTGGTCGAGGCCGGCACCCGCATCACGCAGATGGGATACGCGGCCGACGACGACGTCGACGAGATCGTCAACCGGGCCCAGGCCGAGATCTACGCGGTCACCGAGCAGCGCACCAGCGAGGACTACCTGCCGCTCGGCGACATCATGGAGGGCGCGCTCGACGAGATCGAGGCGATCGGCTCGCGCAGCGGCGAGATGACCGGTGTGCCCACGGGCTTCACCGACTTCGACTCGCTCACCAACGGTCTGCACCCGGGCCAGATGATCGTCATCGCCGCCCGTCCGGCCATGGGAAAGTCGACGCTCGCACTGGACTTCGCGCGGGCCGCGTCGATCAAGAACAATTTGCCCAGCGTCATCTTCTCCCTCGAGATGGGCCGCAACGAGATCGCGATGCGTCTGCTGTCCGCCGAGGCCAGGGTCGCGCTGCACCACATGAGGTCGGGCACGATGACCGACGAGGACTGGACGCGTCTGGCCCGCCGGATGCCGGACGTCTCGGCCGCCCCGCTCTTCATCGACGACTCGCCGAACCTGTCCATGATGGAGATCCGTGCCAAGTGTCGGCGTCTCAAGCAGCGCAACGACATCCGGCTGGTCGTGATCGACTACCTCCAGCTGATGCAGTCCGGTGGCTCCAAGCGCGCCGAGAACCGTCAGCAGGAGGTCTCGGACATGTCCCGGAACCTCAAGCTCCTGGCGAAGGAACTGGAGGTTCCGGTGATCGCGCTCTCCCAGCTCAACCGTGGCCCCGAGCAGCGCACGGACAAGAAGCCGATGGTCTCCGACCTGCGTGAGTCCGGTTCGATCGAGCAGGACGCGGACATGGTCATCCTGTTGCACCGTGAGGACGCCTACGAGAAGGAGTCGCCCCGGGCCGGCGAGGCGGACCTGATCGTGGCCAAGCACCGAAACGGTCCGACGGCGACGATCACCGTTGCCTTCCAGGGCCACTACTCGCGGTTCGTGGACATGGCGCAGACCTGAGCCGACCGTAGGTCTCAAATCCCGTGTCATTTCCTCAGTCGCGATGTCATGTGACTGGCCGATCTGACACGGGATGTGGACATGACGAACGCTCTGGTGAGACTGGCCGGCTACCTCGATGCTCACGATGTTCCCATCGACTACCAGCGGCGCCGACGCCTGGACTGCACCGACCTTCTGCCGCACGAGCGCTGGTCGGAGATCTGTCAGCGCACAGGCTCACCGCCAGGCCTCGGTCGACGCGAGCAGATCGTCCGGTGCCGGTTGTTCCAGCGCATCAGCGGTCTTCCCGCCGAAGTCGATTCGAGCGGGGTCGGGCCCGGGTAGGTCCAGCCCGTCGAGCAGGGTGGTGGGCGGCTGCCAGGTCACCGGCTCGTCGCGGATGCTGTGGCCGGCCAAGAAGTCGCGTGCTGCTCGGTCCAGCTCCGCAGCCAGTTCGGGGGTCTGGAGGACTGCGATGCGGGCGGCCTCAGCCCTGAACGCTGCTTCGCCAGCACGGAATGGCTGTGCTGGCGGCCGAGCCCGACAAGGCTCGAACCGAGCAGTACCTGTCAGGTCGGCCATGCGCAGCCGACGTCGCCTGATCTGTCGGACCATCAACCACCAGGCGAAGTGCCGCCTCCGCGGAGCTGTCCAGCCAGGTATTCGATCAACCTGGTCTCGCTCAGCTCCAGACGTTCTCGCTGATCACGTGGCAGCGACGCCACGGCGTCCACGAGGACGCGTCTCCGCGGAACATGCACCATGGAGCCGGAGTAGACCCTGCAGCCGGAACACCATACGAACCCGATACACCGCTCGAACATGGAGGACTCCGGCGGATAGAAGCGGTACCGATCTGAGCGGGCAGGCGTCCCACAGGCCGCGCAGACCAGCCTGTCTCCATCGGAGACCGTCGCCCCGGTCCCGACCTTGAGCCAGCGTCTCCGGTCATCAGGTGCTCTTCAAATCGTCATGCCGGGCGTCCTTTCCATGACGAACCCGCCGTGTCGGCAAGCCCCGAACTTCTTCAGAGAGCTTTGGACTCTCATTCGCATCTTGCTGCGGCAGTCCAACTCGTACCCCGACATCGGAGCTCACAGCGAGTCGTCCAGACGGTGGAAGACCCCATCGAACTCTCCCGATGCAAGCAGCTCGGCGATCACGCTCACCATCTTCCGGATGCCGGGATCTCGAGCGATCAGCCCGTCCGAGCACCAGAAGCACCGACCACCTGCTGCTTCTCCTGTCTCCTCCCACCTCCTCATCAACCGGCTGACCTCGGTGACTGTGAAGATCGTCGCACTCCAGCGTGAGCCATCGGGGAGGCGAACCTCAGCATCGACGTTGCAGACCTCGTCGAGTACCTCATCAGGGTTCGGAAGGAATTAGGCGTCGAAGCCATCGGTTCGGACGCGATAGTAGGGTCCATCCCATCCGGCCTCGGATTGAAGTTCTATGCTCATGCTGGTCACCCGGGGGAGGATCCCAGCGTGCGACGCCGGCCACAACTCGCGAACGGGTAGCTGATCAGTCTCGGGACACCCTCACCACCGAGCAGGTAGGGGCGAGAGGACAGAGAGAAGAGTTCGCATGGACTCCCGGATCCTCCGCATCCGACGCAAGCTGGCCAAGGCGCCCTATGCCGCCCTTCGAAGCCACTCCTTCGGCGAGGAGAAGCACCAGTTTCGCCTCGATCCACCGCTGCCGGACAGCAGGGTGGCCGCTTTCGAGGCAGACCATGGCATCGAACTCCCGGCCCCCTACCGCAGCTTCCTGACCACCATCGGTGGGAGCGGTGCATCCCCGTTCTATGGCCTCCTGCCGTTGCGGTCATGCGAGCTGTTCACAATGGACCTCCAGCAAGGGGCGGGACCCCCTCAGGGGTTCAGCTTCGCCGACCGTCCGCCTCACCGAGGTGACCTGTTCCTGCACATCATTGAGGCCGGGTGCACCGACCTGGTGCTTCTGGGCGTCACCGGTCCGCTGGCTGGCCGTGTCGTCACCGGAAGTTCCGACGGCTTCTGGGGCCCCAACGTTTCGTCGGCCGCTGACTTCCTGGCATGGTACAAACGCTGGCTCGACCACATGCTCGACGGCCGCGACAACCGCGACCTGGAACTGACCTCACCCGCCCCCCGAGCCTCCTCAACAGCACCCTGAGGCAGCACCGCAGCCGCGAGGATCTGTCACACAGCTGAGAATCCGCAGCTATGTCATTTGCTTAAGACTCGATCGAAGCTACAGGTCACATGGTTGCTCAGATGACATTGGCGCCGAGAACCCACAGGCCGCCCCGGGACGAATAAGCTCGACGCCGGAGTCCCCCGCGGGATGGACTGGGGGCATGACGACACCTCAGGATGACCTGCTCCCCGCTACCCGGCGGGCGCTGCTGCATCGCATCGCGGTGGCCCAGGCCGAAGGGCGCGCGCCGTCACTGGTCGCCGCGGTCGTACGGGACGGACGTGCCGTGTGGCACGGGGCGCGGACCTCGGTGGACGGTCACGCACCGGACGAGAACGTGCAGTACCGGATCGGCTCGATCACCAAGACCTTCACCGCCGTACTCGTCCTGCGACTGCGTGACGAGGGTGTGCTCGACCTCGGTGATCCGCTGGAGAAGCATCTGCCGGGCACGGGCGCGGGGGAGGCGACCGTCGCCGAACTGCTGGCCCACACCAGTGGGTTGGCCGCCGAGTCGCCGGCGCCGTGGTGGGAGCGCAGTCCAGGGGCCCTGCGTCCGCAACTCGCGGACGTGCTGGGCGATCAGCCCTTCCGGCATCCGGTCGGCCGCCGCTTCCACTACTCGAATCCCGGCTACACCCTGCTGGGCGCGCTGGTGGAGAAGGTACGCGGAGCTCCGTGGGAGGAGGTACTGAGCCACGAGGTGCTTGATCCTCTGGGTCTTCACCGTACAACCGTGCGACCGAAGGCGCCGCATGCGGGCGGGTGGGCGGTGCACCCCTGGGCCGACGTGATGCTGTCCGAGCCGGCCGAGGACCTCGGCCGTATGGCACCCGCCGGTCAACTCTGGTCGACGACCGGCGACCTGGCACGGTTCGCCGTCTTCCTGACGCGGGGGGACGACCGGGTGCTCGGTGCGCAGACCGTTCAGGAGATGCGGGCGCCCGCGGCACCGGCCGAGGCCACCGACGTCGTGGACGGTGCCGCCTACGGGCTCGGCCTGCAGGTCCAGCACCGGGACGGCAGGCTGCTCGTAGGGCACTCGGGTTCGCTGCCCGGCTTTCTGGCGAACCTCACCATCGGGGTGGCAGACGATGTCGCCGCGGTGGTGCTGGCCAACTGCACCTCGGGTCCGCCGCTGGCCACGGTGGGCGCGGATCTGGTGCGGATCGTCGCCGATGCGGAACCTCGCATCCCCGATCCCTGGCGGCCCCTGGACGATGTCGATCCGGCGGTCCTGGAGTTGACGGGCCAGTGGTACTGGGGGACCTACGGCTTCGCCCTGCGACTGACAGCCGACGGGCTTGCTTCACTGGAGCCCTTGGCCGCCAACGGTCGCCGTTCGCGTTTCCGCGCGAACGGCGACGGCACGTGGACCGGTCTGGAGGGCTACTACGCCGGGGAGCTTCTGAAGGCGGTACAGCGTCCTGACGGATCCGTAGACCATCTGGACCTCGGCTCGTTCGTTTTCACCCGGCAGCCGTACGACGAGGGGTCCTCCGTCCCGGGCGGGGTGGATCCCGAAGGGTGGCGGGGTTTGCGCTAGGACGGTCTTTGCGTGCCCTGGGGGGGGGGGGGGGGGGGGGGGGGGGGGGGGGGGGGGGGGCGGGGGGGGGGGGGGGGGGGGGGGGGGGGGGGGGGGGGGGGGGAAAGG
>NZ_JBWKDW010000002.1:107398-219698 GCF_056435735.1 Streptomyces sp. NPDC043878 | reverse complement strand
GTCGGTGTTTTCTGTTTTTTCTTTCTTTTTGCCTCCCCTCCTCCTGCCCTCCGTTCCCCCCCCCCCCCCCCCCCCCCCCCCCCCCCCCCCCCCCCCCGCCAGGCCGTTCACAGGGTGAGCTTGAAACCCACGTGCGAGGCGGTGAAGCCGAGACGCTCGTAGAAGCGGTGGGCGTCCATCCGGGTGGCGTCCGAGGTCAGCTGCACCAACTGGCATCCCTGGCGCCGGGATTCATCGACCGCCCACTCGATGAACTGTGTCCCCAGCCCGCTGCCGCGTTCGCCGGTGTGGATGCGGACGCCCTCGATGATCGACCGGGTGGCGCCGCGGCGGGACAGACCCGGGATCACCGTGAGCTGGAGCGTGCCGACGACCTGACCCGCCCGGACGGCGACGACCAGGTGCTGGTTCGGGTCGGACGAGAGGCGTTCCAGTGCCGCCAGGTACGGGGCAAGGTCGTCGGGGGACTCCCGCTGGGCGCCCAGCGGGTCGTCGGCGAGCATGGCCACGATCGTGGGGATGTCGTCCGTCGTGGCGGGCCGTATTTCAAGATCTCCCATGGCCGCACCCTACGCAGTCGACGCCCGGGGAGATCGATTGCCTATGCCGGTGCCGGGGCGTTCAGTGACTCCACCACCCGGACCAGAGGGGCCAGTTCGGGGCTCTTGGCGGCTTCGTCGAGTGCCTCGCGCAGGGCGGTGTCGTTGGTGGGCCGGGCCTGTTCCAGCAGGGTGAGGCCGGCGTCGGTGACATCGGTGTAGATGCCGCGCCGGTCTGTGGGGCACAGGTAGCGCGAGAGCAGGCCGCGGTCTTCGAGTCTGGTGACCAGGCGGGTGGTGGCGCTCTGGCTGAGGACGACCGCGTCGGCGACCTACTTCATCTGCCGGTCCTGCTCGCGATGGCGATGACCGTGCTCGGCTTCGGCGGCGTCTTCGCGGCCATCACCTACATCGCGCCGATGATGACCCACGTCGCGGGCTTCGCCGACGGCTCCGTCACCTGGCTACTCGTGCTGTTCGGTCTCGGCATGGTCGCCGGCAACCTCGGCGGTGGCAGGTTCGCCGACCGCGCCCTGATGCCCCTGCTGTACGTCTCGCTGGGGGCCCTGGCCGTCGTCCTGGCGCTCTTCACGCTCACCGCCCACCACAAGGTGTCGGCAGCCGTCACGATCGCTCTCATCGGCGCCCTGGGGTTCGCGGCCGTCCCGCCGCTCCAGAAGCGGGTGCTCGACCAGGCACACGGCGCGCGGACCCTGGCCTCGGCTGTGAACATCGGCGCCTTTAACCTGGGCAACGCACTCTCCGCGTGGCTCGGCGGACTCGTCATCGGTGCCGGCTTCGGGTACACGGCACCCACCTGGGTCGGCGCCGCCCTCGCCACGGCCTCGCTGCTCCTCGCCTTCCTGCCGGCCGCCCTGGAACGCCGCGACCACGTCCCCGCCGAGGCCGACACGCAGACCCCGGCACCCGGACAGCGGGCCGCGGTACACGGCTGAGCAAGCCGGACCGGGTGGGGCTCCTGGTCGTCGTCCGGTACGAACGCCGGTTCCCGAACCCCTCGGGAGCCGGCGGCGTCGTGCGAGCGGGTCTCAGCCCGCTGCCACCGTCAGAGGGGCGAACCGTCGGCTCCAGTCCCCGGGCAGCTCCCCGATCCCGTAGGTCATGACCGCGTTGAAGGCGACGGACTCCAGCCCTCGCTCCTTGGCCCAGGTGATCAACTGCTCGTGGCGCACGTCGATGTCGGTCCGCAGGGGACGGTCGGTGTGGGCGGCGAGGGAAGCGAGCAGTGCCTTCGCCGTCTCCGTGTCCTCGGCGATCAGCGGGCCGACGACATGTGTGTCCATGCTGGGCCAGGCCGCCGCGTATCCGACGATCCGGCCCCGCGCTTCGGCCACACGCAACTGGTCGGCGAAGGCGGGCAGCCGGGTGACGATGTGCGTACGGTCTGCGCCGAACACCTCCTCGTCGAGGCGGAGGATCGAGGTGAGGTCCTCGGCGGTGGCCGCACGGGTCGAGACCTCGAGTGGCGGGCCACCTGGTCGGAAGCGGCCGCACAGCATTTCGGCCCGTCCGGTGGTCTTGAAACCGAGTTCCTCGTAGAGCGGACGCCCGTAGGGTGTCGCGTGCAGGGTCAGTGGTGTCGGGGCCATCTCCGAGACGACGTGGCGCATCAGCCGTCGGCCGAATCCTTGGCGAGCGTGTCGCTCGGCGACCAGCACCATGCCGATGGCCCCGAGGTCGGGGCGGTCCCGCGGCCCGTACTCGGTGACCACACAGGCAGCCAGGAGCCCCCCGTCGGGGTCGTCGATGCCGTATCCCTTACCGGCCACGAGGAGAAGGCTCCACTTGTGTTCCTCGCGCGGCCACCCCCGGTCCTCGGACAGGTCGGCGCAGGCGGTGAGATCGCGGAGCGTCAGCCGGCGAATGGGCAGAGCGGTGTGAGAGACAGTCGGCACGCAGGTCAGGCTGTCGGACGGGCGCCCTCGGCGTCCACCTCTTTCCCGCGTCACATACGAGCTTTTGGCCATGCGGTGGCCCGCCCGACAACGCATCGGGGCGGTGGGCGTTTCACGTGAAACATCGGCGAACGGCAAGCATCCGGCAATGATCCGAGGGAGCCCACAGCGGGCACCGCTAGCCTCTGGCGGCATGGCGAGACTGCATCTCTTCGATCTCGACGGCACCTTGCTGCACGGCACCAGCGCGCCCGTGGAAATCTCGCGACAGCTCGGCCTGGAAACAGAAACGCTGGCGCTGGACGCGGCTGCTCTATCGGGTCTGATCACACCGCCTCAGTACGCGACACGGATACGCGAACTCTGGGCGGACCTCACCGACGCCCATGTGACGGCAGCCTTCGACAGTGCGCCGTGGCTGGCTCGTATCAGCGAGGTGTGGGCGGAGATCAGACAGCAGGGCGACTACTGCGCGGTCGTGTCGCTTTCGCCGTCCTTCTTCGTGGAACGCCTGACCGGATGGGGTGCGCATGCCGCCTATGGGTCGCGATTTCCCGCTGTGCCCTTCACCGAACCCGTGGACCCGTCCGGCGTCCTCAGCGCGGCGGCCAAGGTTCTGATCGCCGAACGGCTCTGTGCGGAGTTCGGGGTACGGCGGGCCGACTGTGTCGCTTATGGCGATTCATCGTCGGACAAGGACCTGTTCGCTGTGGTGCCCGTCTCCGTCGCTGTGAATGCGGACCACCATCTGATCGATGTCGCCACTCATTCCTACCGGGGCAGGGATCTGTGGGAAGCCTATGAATTGGTGCGCCAAGCACACGCCGAATGAGAGCGTGTCGGCCTGCCTGTACGACATCGACACCCTGCCCAGGCTGCAGCAGCCCCGTCCCTGGCTCTCGGTCCGCGGTCGTCGACCGGCAGGCGCATCCTGACGCCCGGCCCGCGTCAGCCGAGGTCCGGTGCGTGCAGTGCGCGCACGCCCTCGATGTTCCCGTCCAGGTAGTGCCGCAGGGACAGCGGCACCAGGTGGACGGTGGCGATCCCGACACGGGTGAACGGCACCCGCACGATCTCGTACTCGCCGATGGGCTCGTCCACCTCGGGGCCGTGGCGCAGCCCGGTGTCCATGGACTCGAGACGGCAGACGAAGAAGTGCTGCACCTTCACACCGGAGGTGCCGTGGTCCTCGCCGATGTGCTCCACGGTGTCCACGAAACAGGGAATGACATCGGTGATCTTGGCGCCGAGCTCCTCGTGGACCTCGCGATGCAGGGCATGCACCACGGTCGGGTCCTCCGGCTCGACCCCGCCTCCGGGCGTGACCCAGTAGGGATCGACACCAGGCTTGGTGCGTTTGATCAGGATCAGGTTGTCGCCGTCCAGCAGAACGGCACGGGCGGTGCGCTTGACCACGGGTCGGACGGTCATGGGAGAAATGTGGCCCCGCTGGTTCCACGTGAAACATCATGGGAGGTCACCGACCGAGCTCAGGGTGTGATCCCAGGTGGCCCAGCCCCTCCGATCCTCCCTGGAGCGCGGCTCAGCACCAGTCGGCGGCCGCGTGCAGCAGCCACTCGTGGGCCCGTGCGATGTGCGGCATGGCCAGCGTGCCGGTCCGGACCACCAGGAAGTACGTCCGCAGGGGTGGCACCGCCGGATCGTGCAGGGCCAGCAGGTCGCCCCGCTCCAGCGCCTGGCGACAGAGATAGCGGGGCAGCACGGCGAGGCCCGCGCCCGCGATCGCGCATGCGAGAACGGCACGCAGGTCGGGAACGATGACGGTGCCGGGAGCCGGCGGGCGGGAGTCGAAGACGGAGGCCCAGTAACGGGACACGAAGGGCAGTGACTCGTGCACCTCGACCAGGGGGACCTGCTCCAGCCCGAGCGCACCCTTGCCGTGCGGATCCACCGGGTCGATCTCCCCGGCCCAGCGCGGGGCGGCCACCAGGACGTGCTCCTCGTCGCAGAGCGCAGTCGCCGTGAGCAGCGGCCCGCGCGGACGGGCCGTGCAGATGGCCAGATCATGATGTCCGGCGGCCAGTCCCTCCAAGGTCTCCTCGGCGTTGCCGAAGGAGGTCCGCAGGGCGAATCCCTGGCCGTCCTCGCCGGTCAGCTCCGTCAGGGCGGGCAGCGCCCGCTCGGCGGTGAACTCCGGAGGGCCGGCGAGGTGCAGGGTCCGTACGGAGGACTCGTCATCGAGCCCGGTCTCGGCGATCTCCACCAGGGCGTCGAGATGCGGCGCGGCCTTGTGGGCGAGTTCGTCCCCGATGGTCGTCGGTGTCACGCCGCGGGCTTGGCGCAGGAACAGCGGGCGCCCCAACTGCCGCTCCAAGGTGCGGATCTGGGAGGTCACGGCGGGCTGGGAGAGGCCCAGCAGCGCGGCGGCGCGCGTGAAGGAACCGGCCCGGTGCACGGTCACGAAGGTGCGCAGCAAGGCCAGATCCATCGACGCCCTCCCTTCCCTGCCCTTCGCCCGGCCCCCCGGCCGCGCCCAACTATAAATAAGTCGATAGGGACCTGTCGCTACTGTGATTGGACACTGACACAGAGTCAACTAGCCTTATGCGCGCGGTTCTTCGCGCGCAGAACCGGGACGGTCCGAGCCACGAGGGGGGAGGCTCGGACCGTCCGCCGCGCGCGGCCGGGTACGGCGGCAGGCATGCACGGGCCGGTCGCTGCGACGGCGGCGCGTGTGCGCAGGCCCGCGAGAACGCCGACTCCTCGGGTGTGCGCAGCCCCGTCGGAGCGCCGCCTCCTCCCATGCGCTCCGGTCGGTCAGAGTGCCGACTCGTCCAGCGCGCGCAGCACGTCAGCCACCAGGTCCTCGGGGTCCTCGGCTCCGACCGAGAGACGGATGAATCCCTCGGGCACCGCGTCACCGCCCCAGCGGCCGCGCCGTTCGGCGGTGGACCGGACCCCGCCAAAGCTGGTCGCGTCGTCCACCAGCCGCAGCGCGTCCAGGAAGCCGTCGGCCCGCTCGCGCGAGGGCAGCGTGAAGGACACCACGCACCCGTAGCGGCGCATCTGCTGCGAGGCGATCTTGTGCGAGGGGTCGTCGGGCAGCCCCGGATACCGCAGCCCGGTCACCTCCGGCCGGCTCCGCAGGGCCTCGGCGACGACGAGCGCGCTCGCGTTCTGCCGGTCGACCCGCAGCTGGAGCGTGGCGATCGAACGGTGCGCGAGCCAGGCCTCCATGGGCCCCGGGATCGCACCGACGATCTTCCGCCAGCGCCGCACGCCGGCCATCGTCGCGGCGTCGCGGCCGGTGACGTATCCGAGGAGCACGTCGCCGTGCCCGGTGAGCTGCTTGGTGCCGCTCGCGACCGAGAAGTCGGCGCCGAGCTCCAGCGGGCGCTGCCCGAGCGGTGTGGCGAGGGTGTTGTCGACGGCCACCAGGGCGCCGCGCGCGTGGGCGGCCTCGGCGAGCCTGCGGATGTCGCACACGTCCAGTCCCGGGTTGGACGGGCTCTCGATCCACAGCAGTTTCGCGCCGTCCAGGACGTCGAGCTGCGCGTCGCCGCCGGTGGGAGCGGTGCGCACCTCGATGCCGTACGCCTCCAGCTGGGCACGTACGAGGGGCAGCACCTGGTAGCCGTCGCCCGGCAGGACGACGGCGTCCCCGGCGCTCAGCTGGGAGAAGAGCACCGAGGAGATCGCGGCCATGCCCGAGGCGAACACGAGTGTCTGGGCGTCCCCCTGTCCCGGCGCCTCCAGCTCGCTGATCGCCCGCTCCAGCAGGGTCCAGGTGGGGTTCTCGTCGCGGCCGTAGGTGTAGGGGCCGGTGGGGTCGCCCGGCAGGTGGAAGTGGGCGGCGAAGACCGGCCCGGGGAGGGTCGGCTCGTGCTTGACCGGTTCGGGCAGCCCGGCCCGCACGGCGCGGGTGCCGTCGCCGCCGCCGTCCGACAGCCCCTGTGTCTCCGTACCGCTCATGCCACTCGTCCTTCCACCTGCTCGCTCACCGCGGCGAGCAGACCGTCGCTCGCCGCCTCCACCATCTCAAGACACTCCTCGAAGCCGTCCGTCCCCCCGTAGTACGGGTCCGGAACGTCCAGGTCGTCGGGGGCGGCGGGGTCGTACGAGCGGAGCAGGCGCACCTTCTCCGCGTCCTGCCCGGTGGGCGCGAGGCGCCGCAGCGCCCGGAAATGGCCGGTGTCGAGGGCGACGACGAGGTCGAGCCGGGAGAACCAGGACGCCTGGAACCGGCGGGCGGTGTGGGCGCTCTCGTAGCCGTGGCCCTCCAGGACGGCGACGGTGCGCGGGTCGGCCCCGTCGCCCTCGTGCCATCCGTCGGTGCCGGCGCTGTCGACTTCGACCAGGCCGTCGAGGCCGGCCTCCCGCACGCGGGCACGGAAGACCGATTCGGCCATGGGCGAGCGGCAGATGTTGCCCGTGCAGACGAAGCAGACGCGATAGGGCATGGCGGGCTCAGTCCCCGTCCGGCAGGACGACGTTGAGGGCCCAGGAGACGATCGAGATGATCAGGCCGCCGAGGACCGCGGTCCAGAAGCCCTCGACGTGGAAGCTGAGGTCGAGCTTGTCGGCCAGCCACGAGGTGAGCAGCAGCATCAGCGCGTTGACCACCAGGGTGATCAGACCGAGCGTCAGGATGAACAGCGGGAAGGTCAGCACCTTCACGACCGGCTTGACCAGGACGTTCACCAGGCCGAAGACCAGGGCGACCAGTATCAGGGTGGCGACTTCCTTGCCCGTGCTGTCACCGGTCAGGGTGATCTTGTCGAGCAGCCACACGGCGACCGCCAGTGCACCCGCGTTGGCGATCGTCTTGACTAGGAAATTCTTCATGTGTCTGATCGTGGCAGAAGAGATCGGTTACGAGTACGGCGAGGGCGGACGAAGTCGATGAAGGCATTCCGGCTGGACGAACTGGAGGCGGAGCGCGCCGCCAACGACGGCGCCTACCTGCAGTTCCTGCGTGAGCGGAACATGTCGGTCGGTCTGTACGCGCTGGACGCCGGCGACCACGACCGGCAGCAGCCGCACAACCAGGACGAGGTGTACTTCGTGGTGAGCGGCCGCGCCGCGATCACCGTCGGCATGGAGACCACGCAGGTGTCACGCGGCAGCGTCGTGTACGTACCGGCCGGGGTGGCCCACAAGTTCCACCACATCAGCGAGGACCTGCGGGTCATGGTGGTCTTCTCTCCGCCCGAGAGCTGAGCCGCGGCCTCAGGGTTCCCTAGGGGTTCGGTCAGGGGACGGCAAGGGGTGCGAGGCCCCCGCCGGGACCCCTGGCGGCTCTAGCATCGACCGCAGGACACAAGCAGGACCCGGCGGCGGACGTGCGGGGGTCGACAGGCCCCGGCACCGCGCACGCGGGTCGTCGACAGGAACCCGGCACAGCGACGGGCGGAGAGATAAGGACGAGAGCGATGCGAGAGATCTTCACGGGACTGCCCTGGTGGGTGAAGTGGGTCGCGGTGCCGGTCATCGCCCTGGTCGTGTTCGGCGGACTGATAGCCAGCGTCGTGGGCTTCTTCATCGGCCTGCTCTTCAAGGCACTGGTCTTCGTCGCCCTGGTCGGCGGCCTGATCTACGTCGTACGGAAGTTCACGGCGAGCTCCTCGTCGCGCGGCGACTGGTGAGCCTCCCGGGAAACCGGTGACCGGTAACAGGAATCACCGGTTCCCTCGGGTGGGGGAAGTTTCCCGGACAGGCGGTCCGCAAGCGGTGGCAGGCGGTTAAAGTCCGGGAACTCGACGCGGGGACCACCCGCGTGAGCGGCGTACACCCCCTCCCGTGTCACCCGCACGGGCTGCCCCCTCGCGCTTCGGGAGTGACCCCTTGGCCACGGTAGACACCGCCCCCGCGGAAGCCCACGCTCCGCCCACGGCGGCCCGCACCACCCTTCCCCCACCGGGAGCCCGTACCGCCCTCCCGTCACCGGGGGCCCGCCTCCGGCCCCCCGAGCAGCCCGCGGCCTCGCCACGGCCGCACCGGGCGGCAGCCGCCGCCCGGCAGCGCCCGCCGGTGCTGCCCGAGCAGCCGCACTCCTCCCCGCCCCTCCCCGCCGCACCGCACACCGCCACACTCATCGGTTCCGTGCAGCGCGCGATGCGTCTGCTGGAATGCGTCGCCGAGCACACACACGGGGCGCCCGCCAAACAACTGGCCCGGGAGACCGGACTGGCCCTCCCCACGGCTTACCACCTGCTGCGCACCCTTGTGCACGAGGGCTATCTGCGCCGCGACAAGGGACTGTTCTTCCTGGGGGAGGCCGCCGAGCGGCTGTCCAGCGACGGAGCCCGGCAGAAACGTCGCAGCACGATCGCGGACACGCTCGCGCACTGGCGGGACGCCATCGGCGCACCCGTGTACTACGCGATGTACCGCGACGGCGAGATCGAGATCATGTGCGTCTCCGACACCCCGGGCAATCCGGCGGTCGAGGAGTGGGCCGACTTCCGTGAGACCGGGCACGCGCACGCCATCGGGCAGTGTCTGCTCGCTCAACTGGACGAGGACGCGCGGCGCGACCACCTCGACCGCTATCCCGTTCAGTCCGTCACGCCGTACACGGTGCGTGACGGTCACACCCTCCTGCGGCGCCTCCAGCACATGCGGCGGGCGGATCCGGTGATCGAACGGCAGGAGTACGCACTGGGGACGGTGTGCGCGGCGATCCCCGTCACGGTGGGTGCCACGGCGGCGTCTATGGCCATTTCCCTCCCCTCCCACCAGGCGGATCGTCTCCTGACGGCGGCCCGCCAACTGCAGGAGGAGGCAGACCGGCTGCTCGGGTCGCTGGCCCTCTCTATCAGTATCTGAAAACTCACTCCTTGTGATCTGTTGTGTACTTTCTGCAAGATGCCTTCAATGTCAGAGGGTTGATTCCCGGCCAGTCGACGGCATATGACGGGGTAGACGATGCGAGAGTCCGTACAGGCAGAGGTCATGATGAGCTTCCTCGTCTCCGAGGAGCTCTCCTTCCGCATCCCGGTGCAGCTGCGTTACGAGGCCGGTGATCCCTACGCGGTCCGGCTTACCTTCCATCTCCCCGGTGACGCGCCCGTGACCTGGGCTTTCGGTCGCGAGCTGCTGATCGACGGCGTGGGCCGGCCGTGCGGAGAGGGGGACGTGCGAGTCTCGCCCGCCGACCCCGAATCGCTGGGTGAAGTCCTGATCCGGCTTCAGGTCAGCGGCGACCAGGCGCTGTTCCGTTCCTCGACGGCCCCGCTCATCGCCTTCCTGGACCGCACCGACAGGTTGGTCCCGCTGGGCCAGGAGGGTGCGATCGGCGACTTCGACGCCCACCTCGACGAGGCACTCGACCGCATCCTGGCCGAGGAACAGAGCGCGGGCTGAGGCAGTACGGCGACGAGGTGGCGGAACGCTTCAACGCGCTGCCGACGGAACGCTTCTCGGCCGTTCGACGCTCACCCGTCGAGTGGACCGCGAGCGCCTGTCCGGCGGACGGGGCATGGGGCTGTGCAGTAACGCTTCGCCTGCCCCCGGAGCAGCCCGGGCGGGGGAAGCGCGGCGAGCGGACCGAGCGGGCCGGCTCAGCCCGGCCCCGCTCGGCTCGGCCGCCCGGCCCGAACCGACCGGATCGAGTGTGCCTGCCCGACCGAGTGGCCCGCACCCGCCGTCGCCGCCGCCTCAGTGCTTGCGCCGCCTGCCCCCGCCACCGCGCGAAGGCGCCGTCCGGGGTTCCGCCGTCACCGCTTCGGTCTCGGGCCGGTCGGCGGCGACCACCAGCGCCGCGAGAGCTGTCGTGACGGGCACGGAGGCGACCAGCCCGATCGAGCCGACAAGCGTGCGCACGATCTCCTCCGCGACGAGTTCGCTGTTGGCGACCGCGCCGACGCTGCTCTGCGCGATGGAGAAGAGCAGCAGCAGAGGCAGCGCGGCGCCCGCGTAGGCGAGGACGAGGGTGTTGACGACGGACGCGATGTGGTCGCGGCCGATGCGGATGCCCGCCCGGTACAGCCCGCGCCGGCCCATCGACGGATTGGCCTCGTGCAGCTCCCAGACCGCGGACGTCTGTGTGACCGTCACGTCGTCGAGGACACCGAGCGAACCGATGATGATGCCGGCGAGCAGCAGACCACTCATGTCGATCGACGGATACAGGCCGTGGATCAGGCCGGTGTTGTCGTCCGTGTTGCCGGTGAGCGCGGCCCAGCCGTTGAACAGCGAGCCGAGTACACCGATCAGCACCAGCGAGACGAGGGTGCCGAGCACGGCCACCGACGTACGGGCCGACAGGCCGTGACACAGGTACAGGGCGATGAGCATGATGGCGCTCGCCCCGACCACCGCCACGACCAGAGGATTCGAGCCCTGCAGGATCGCGGGCAGGATGAAGAGGGTCAGCACCAGGAAGCTGGCGGCCAGTGCGACCAGCGCCATGACGCCACGCAGCCGTCCCACCACCACGACGGCCACCGCGAAGATGCCGGCGAGCAGGGCCATCGGGAACCTGCGGTTGACGTCGGTGACCGAGTACTGCAGGTCCTTGGGCGCGGAGGGTTCGTAGGCGACCAGGACCTTCTCGTCCTCGTGCAACTGCCGTGACTGGTCCGGCTGGACCACCTCGGTGAACGTACGGCCCTTGTCGTCGCCGCTGTCGACCCGGATCGTCGCCTTCTTGCAGGTACCACCGGCCTGCTGCTGGGCGGCCGAGCCCCCGGCGGTCGCGGTGCCGCCGGCGGAACTGCCCGTCGAGGCGTTCACCGACGCGCAGCTCACGCTCACCACCCGGGTGACGGTGGCGTGCTGGGTCTGCCGGTCGAAACCGACGCCGGTGCGCTGGTGCGGAGGGGCACCACCCGGCCACAGCACCACGAGCCCGACCACCACCGCCATGCCGAACGGGATGAGGATCGCGGCGATGACCTTCCGCAGATGCTTCGACACGGGCGCGGCCGGCCCATGACTGTGCGAGTGCCCGTGCCCACCGCTGGAACCCTGCTCGTGCCCGCCACCGGAGCCCGCCCGGTGGTCATGCCCACCGGAGCCTGGCTGGTGGTCATGCCCGCCCCCGGACCCCGGCCCGTGCTGGTGTCCGCCACCGCCACCGCCACCGCCACCGTCGCGGCCGCGGGAGCCCGGCCCATGGTCGTGTCCGTCACCGAAACCCGGCCCGTGCTCGTGCCCGCCGCCGGGACCGCCGCCGTTGCCGCTGCCGTTCCCACCCCCATGGCCGTAGCCGTTGCCATGGCCGTTGCCCTGGCCGGGCCCGCGGGGCGGCTCGGGCGGTGGATACGGGGGCTGGTGTGTCGTGGTCACCGCCCGATCATCGCAAGAACGCCGGGGGCCCTCTGTTCACCGCGCCCGAATTGACGCTAGCGTGGAGTCACCTTTGCACACGCGGGAGCTCGGAGCACCGGGCTGAGAGGGCGCTGACCTCCATCTTCGCGGTGTTTCACCGAGACGTCACCCGAACCGGGTGATGTTTCACATGAAACATCGGCAGACGGACATCGCTGCGTCGACCGCCGAACCTGTTACCGGGTAATGCCGGCGTAGGGAGTAGGTCTCATGACCAACAAGGACGCACGCACGCCTGCCTCCGCACAGATTCCGACGGAGCCTTCGAAGGAGAGCGCGACGACCGCCACGAGTGGGGAGAGCGGCGCGAGCGCGGAGAACGGCGCGAGCGGAGAGTCCGTCGGCTGGCACAAGGGATACGTCGAGGGCTCACGCCCCGACCTGCGGGTGCCGGTCCGTCAGGTGCACCTGACCAACGGGCGGTCGGTCACGCTGTACGACACCTCGGGGCCGTACACCGATCCTCTCGTCGACACCGATGTCCGCCGGGGGCTGCCCCCGCTGCGGGAGAACTGGATCGTCGCCCGCGGTGACACAGAGGAGTACCCGGGCCGGCCCGTCCGACCCGAGGACGACGGCCTCAGGCACACCGCGCCGCGCGGCGGCCTGCGCAACCTCGACGCGGTCTTCCCCGGCCGGCCGCGCCAGCCGCGCCGCAGCCGGGACGGCGGGGCGGTCACACAGCTCGCGTACGCCCGGCGCGGCGAGGTCACACCCGAGATGGAGTACGTGGCCATCCGGGAGAACATGTCACCCGAGGTGGTCCGTGAGGAGATCGCGGCCGGGCGGGCGGTGTTGCCGGCCAACGTGAACCACCCGGAGATCGAACCGATGATCATCGGTAAGCGGTTCCTGGTGAAGGTGAACGCCAACATCGGGAATTCGGCGGTGACTTCCTCCATCGAGGAGGAGGTCGAGAAGATGACGTGGGCGACCCGCTGGGGTGCCGACACGGTCATGGACCTGTCCACCGGCCGCAACATCCACACCACCCGCGAGTGGGTGCTGCGCAACTCCCCCGTCCCCATCGGCACGGTGCCGCTCTATCAGGCACTGGAGAAGGTCGACGGCCGCGCCGAGGAGCTGACCTGGGAGATCTACAAGGACACGGTCGTCGAACAGGCCGAGCAGGGCGTGGACTACATGACGGTCCACGCGGGTGTGCGCCTGCCGTACGTACCGCTGACGGCCAACCGCAAGACCGGCATCGTCTCCCGTGGCGGCTCGATCATGGCCGCCTGGTGTCTCGCGCACCACAAGGAGAGCTTCCTGTACGAGAACTTCGAGGAACTCTGCGAGATCCTCGCCGCCTACGACGTCACCTACTCGCTCGGCGACGGCCTCCGGCCGGGCTCGATCGCGGACGCCAACGACGAGGCGCAGTTCGCGGAGTTGCGGACGCTCGGGGAACTCAACCGGATCGCGAAGCGTTTCCATGTACAGACGATGATCGAAGGCCCGGGGCACGTCCCGATGCACAAGATCAAGGAGAACATCGACCTTCAGCAGGAGATCTGCGATGAAGCTCCGTTCTATACCCTCGGCCCGCTGACCACGGACGTCGCGCCGGCGTACGACCACATCACCTCCGGTATCGGTGCCGCGATGATCGCCTGGTGGGGCACGGCCATGCTCTGCTACGTCACGCCCAAGGAACACCTGGGCCTGCCCAACCGAGACGACGTCAAGACCGGTGTCATCACCTACAAGATCGCCGCCCACGCGGCCGACCTCGCCAAGGGCCACCCCGGTGCCCAGGAGTGGGACGACGCGCTCTCCGACGCCCGCTTCGAGTTCCGCTGGGAGGACCAGTTCAACCTGGCTCTCGATCCGGACACGGCCCGGGAGTTCCACGACGAGACGCTGCCCGCCGAACCCGCCAAGACGGCCCATTTCTGCTCCATGTGCGGGCCGAAGTTCTGCAGCATGAAGATCAGCCACAGCATCACGCGGCAGTTCGGCGGCGCCGCGGCCGAGGGGGCCTCGCCCGACGAGATCGCCGAGGGGATGCTGCAGAAGTCGAAGGAGTTCGCGGCGAGCGGGAGCCGGGTCTACCTGCCGATCGCCGACTGACCTCCACGGTCGACGGTCCGCGCACGCGGCGCGTGGGAGCGAGCCGCGTGCGCGGACCGGTCCCGGACGATCGAACCCGTTCGACGGTCCGGGACAACGGGGGACTCGTTCAGCGGCCCGGGACACCCCGATGCCCGGGAGGTGTCCCTTCGGCGTCCCGGCCCGCAGACTGGCCGTATGACAGCGAGATCAATGAGCAAGGGCGCCAACCTGCCGATCGGCGCCCCCTCCGTGCGCGCCGAGCTCGCCTGGTCCGAGGGGGCCGGCGTGCCGGACGCCGACGCCTCGGCGCTGCTGCTCACCGGCGCCGGACGCGTTCGTGACGACGGTGACTTCGTCTTCTACAACCAGCCGCAGCACGCGTCCGGCGCCGTACGGCATCTCGGGAAGCGGAAGACCTCCGGTCTCACGACCGACACGGTCGAGGTGAACCTGCGTGCGGTGGAACCCGCCGTGGAGCGGGTCGTGTTGTGCGCGTCGGCCGACGGCGGGACGTTCGGCCAGATGCCCGGACTGACACTGAGGGTCCTCGACTCCGACACCGGAGAAGAGCTCGCCCGCTTCGATCCACAGGCCACGACGGAGACGGCGTTCATCGGCGGCGAGCTGTATCTGCGGCAGGGACAGTGGAAGTTCCGTGCGGTGGGGCAGGGGTACGCGTCGGGACTCGCCGGGCTGGCCACCGACTTCGGCATCTCCGTGGAAGCCGACTCCCCGGCCACCGCCGCGCCGTCCGCGCCGCCCGTACCGGCTTCGGTGCCGTCCGCGCCCCCTGTACGTGCCTCGCCGTCCGCGCCGACGGAACCCATGGCGAGGCCGGCCACCCCCACCGCGCCGACGGCCGACGCGCGCCTGGCGCGGGACGAGGCGCGGCTGCCCGTGGACATGCGCAAGCGGCTGTCCCTGCGCAAGGAGCAGGTGGCGGTCAGCCTGCGCAAGCACGGCGCCGCCGGTGTCACCGCGCGGATCGTGCTGGTCCTGGACGCGTCGGGCTCCATGTCCTTCCTGTACTCGAAGGGCGTGGTGGCCGACGTGGTGGAGCGGATGGCCGCGGTCGCCGCGCAGGTGGACGACGACGGGGAGATGCAGGCGTGGACGTTCGCCTCGCAGGCGGCCCGGCTGCCCGATCTGCGTCTGGGTGAGCTTCCCGACTGGCTGCGGCTCCACGTCCGGGTCGGTGAACTGAGTCTGTTCCGCCGCAACAGGAAACCCAGGAAGGGACTGGAGCCCGGGCAGGTGGACATGCGGGCGGTCGGAATCCAGAACGAGGAGCAGAAGGCGATCGCCCAGGTGCGGCAGTACGTCCGTGAGAACCCGACCACGGCTCCCACACTGGTGCTGTTCTTCTCCGACGGAGGCGTCTACCGCAACGCCGAGATCGAACGGGAGCTCCGGGAGGCGGTGGAGGAGCCGATCTTCTGGCAGTTCGTGGGTCTTGGCCGGTCCGACTACGGCGTGCTGGAACGACTCGACACCATGCCGGGCCGCCGGGTCGACAACGTCGGGTTCTTCGCCGTCGACGACATCAGCACGGTGCCCGACCCGGAACTCTACGACCGGCTGCTGTCCGAGTTCCCGGACTGGATGACCGCCGCCGGCCGGGCCGGCATCCTCTGAACCGGCTCCGCCGAGCGACGCACGGTGCCGTGGACGGCCGGTCGTCGGCTTGCGCCCCGAGGCGGGGCCCTCCGCGGGGAGGGATGCCCGGGGCGGGGCGCAAGCCGGCCGTTACTCCGGCTGGTGTTCCGGCCCTCCGAAGTCCGGGCTGGTGTAGTCCGGGCTCGTGAAGCTCGGACGCGGGCCCGCGGGACCGTCGTCGGGGCTGCTGAAGCCCGGCCGGCCGTAGCCGAGGTGCGGCATGCGGCTGGTCGGCGCCGACGGGGCCGACGGCGCCGCACGGTGCAGTACGCCGCTGCCGGGGTCGGCCAGTGCCTCCCGCAGGAAAGGCAGGATGCCGCGCTCCAGCAGGGCCTCCCGCCAGGTCTCCCCGGCCCGGTCCACTTCCGCGCTCAGCTCGCCG
This sequence comes from Streptomyces sp. NPDC043878, assembly GCF_056435735.1. Classification (NCBI taxonomy): domain Bacteria; kingdom Bacillati; phylum Actinomycetota; class Actinomycetes; order Kitasatosporales; family Streptomycetaceae; genus Streptomyces; species Streptomyces sp. NPDC043878. The sequence goes on along the minus strand of NZ_JBWKDW010000002.1, from coordinate 203,856 downwards.
TACGGTCCGGCGCTGAGCGAGGGCCTGTTGCGCAGCGCCGTCAGCAGGAGTCCGACGGCGGCGACCAGGATCGCGGCCGCGGTGACGGCCCCGAACACCCAGCCGGCGGTGAGCATGGTCTGGGCGAACGCCGGCTCGGGGTCCAGCATCTTCAGGATGTACCCCACGAGCAGGAAGATCGCCGCGGCGGTTCCGGCGAGGACCGGGGCGAGGACCGCGACGACGGCGACGGCGCCCGCGCCGGCGGTCTCGGCCACCTCCCCCATGGTGGTGGCGAGCCCCATCGCGGTCGCGCCCGGCTCCCCCGGGCCGGTTTCGCGAACGGCCGAGGGGGTGGACGGCGCCGGCTGGCGCAGTTCCTCGCGGACCTTGACGTAGTGCTGGTACTCGGTCGCCGCGGCCGCCGTGATGAGCGCGGTGGCGTTGAGCGCCATGGTGCGCAGCTGTTCGGTGTTGAGCCGCTGTCCGACAGCGGCCAGTTCCGGACGGTGTGGGGCGGAGCGCAGCGCCTCATCGAGGATCCGCTCGTATTCCTGGCGGTCCTCGCTCAGCAGGTGCTGCGGAACGCTGTTCATCTGCATCCCCCGATGCTCCGTAGGGCTTGTGGCTCGCATGACGACGAGCCGTCGGGCAGAAACGGAGGGGAGCCTGCTACGGATACGCCGATGGTAGAGCGGCGACGGCACTAGGTGACAGGGGGTTTGCAGAAATTGGCCCCTGGCCGAGCCGCCGCGCGTGGGTCAGCCGCGGGGGTGTTTGCCGGGTGAATACTCAGGTGGCCAGGGGAAGTTGCTGGACCAGCAGCTTTCCGGCCATGGTCACTCCGCCGTCCATCGCGATGGCGAGTCCGCCGGCGTAGACGTGCGGGCCCTCGACCAGGGGATCGGTCGTGTCCTCGTCGTCCTCGGAGCCCACCTCGCCCAGCAGGTACGGGATGGGACTGTGACCGTGAACGATGCGGGTACCGCCGTAGGTGTCCAGCAGCGAGCGCACCGCGTCGGCGCCGCCCTCGTCGCGGAAGGAGAAGCGCTTGGTGAACTTGCGGAACAGGTCCCACACCTCGTCCGCGTCGTTGCGGGTGATCGTCTCGCGGACCGTGTCGTTGACCGCCTCGATGGAGTCGCCGTAGTCGAGGTAGGCGGTGGTGTCCGAGTGGACGAGGAGATGGCCGTCGACCTCCTCCACGGCGTCGAGGCGGGCCATCCACTGGAGGTGGTGGTCCTGGAGGCGGTCCATGTCGGTCTTCTGGCCGCCGTTGAGGAGCCAGGCCGCCTGGAAGGTGGCGGTGCCCGCGCCGGAGTGGACGGGGGTGTCGCCGAACCGCTTGGCGCCGAGCAGCAGCAGTTCGTGATTGCCCATCAGGGCCTTGCAGTAGCCGCCCGCCGCGGCGGCCTCGGCGGACAGCCGCATCACGAGGTCGATGACCCCGATGCCGTCGGGGCCGCGGTCGGTGAAGTCGCCGAGGAACCAGAGCCGGGCGGTGCCCGCGCACCAGTTCCCCTCCGCGTCGACGAGGCCCTTCTCCCGGAGTGCGGCCAGCAACTCGTCGAGGTAGCCGTGCACGTCGCCGACGACGAACAGGGGCCCCGGCCCGCCGGCGGACTGCGGGGCCGGTGCGGGTGCCGGGTCGATCGGCACCTGAAGCGTGTCACCGCGGTTGATGACCGGCAGGTCGCGCTGTGTGGGCGTGTACCCGTCAGGATGCTCCACCGGCTCCTCCACGGGTCTGACGGCGCCCTCGGCGTGCGCGCTGTAGGAGTACGGCCCGGCCTCGTGGACGTACGCCGGTACCCGGAAGTCGCGCAACGTCGCCGTCCGCTCCGCCTCGGGTCCCTGACCGGCCCCCTGAGTCATCGACCCCTCCACCATCGCGCCGCATCTGCACCGCATCGGACTGCCTGGTCGCAGCGGCCCGCGGTGTCGTGGGCCCATCATAGGAATGCGGATCGCGCCGTGTGATGACCCAGGGGTGGTGAATCAGAGCGGGACTCCGGTTCACCGCGGCTTTCGCCCCGGTTGGGCAGGGCTTCGGCCGCCTCACGAACGCCTGTCTACTTCCCCTCGGGCGATCGCGGCGGGCTGACGGTCGTACGCGGAGGACGTCGCTGGGACGAGGTACGCACGATCAGTTCGGTCGGTATCACCTGTTCGACCGGCTGGTCCGCGTCGACGCCCTCGATGGCGTCGATGAGGAGCTGGACCACCGCCGTGCCGATCCGGCGCGGCTTGAGGGAGAGCGTTGTGATGGGCGGTTCGGTGTTGGCGTACACCGTGGACTCGCTGCAGCAGACGAGCAGCAGGTCCTCGGGGACGCGCAGCCCGTAGCGGCGGGCGGCGGCGAGCAGGTCGGTGCCGTTCGGGTCGAACAGGCCGTAGACGGCGTCGGGCCGGTCGGGGCGGGCGAGCAGCCGGTCGGCGGCGACGGCGCCCGCGCACGGATCGTGCGCCGGGTAGGACTCGTACACCGGGTCCTGGCCGACCCGCTCGCACCAGTGCAGGTAGGCGGTGGTCGACAGATGGGTGTACGTGTCGGTGGTGGTCCCGGTCAGCAGGCCGATGCGGCGGGCGCCCGCGTCGGCCAGGTGGTCGAGGATGCCGAGTACGGCGGCCTCGTGGTCGTTGTCGACCCAGGCGGTGACGGGGAGCGAGCCCGCCGGGCGGCCGTCGGAGACGACGGGTAACCCCTGCCGGACCAGTTCGCTGACCACCGGGTCGTGGTCGGACGGGTCGATGACCACGGTCCCGTCCAGGGCGACGTTCGACCACACGTCGTGGCGCGAGGTCGCCGGGAGGATGACGAGGGCGTAGCCGCGGGCGAGCGCGGCGGAGGTGGCGGCGCGCGCCATCTCGGCGAAGTACGCGAACTCGGTGAAGGTGAAAGGTTCATCCCCGTACGTCGTCACGGTCAGGCCGATCAGTCCGGACTTGCCGGTACGGAGCGTGCGTGCCGCGGCCGACGGGCGGTACCCGAGCCGGTCGGCGACTTCACGGACATGCCGGCGGGTGGCGTCCGGGAGCCTGCCCTTCCCGTTGAGGGCGTCGGAGACGGTCGTGATGGAGACTCCGGCGGCGGCGGCCACGTCCCTGATGCCCGCCCGGCCCGGCCGGCTGCCTCGGCGTGAGGTTTCCGCGCGGCTCACCTGGTGCTTCCCTGCTGCTGTCATGGCGAGCCGATAGTAGGGCTCATGCGGTGGGGTAGGGCGGACGCATATGCACGCGTTGGCAGGCACGTTTCTGCAAGGTCTCAGCTACCCAATTGCCTTGGAAATCAAGGGACTTGAACGGTTCAATGCCAGGACGTGACGTGACGGCCCGCACCGGCCTGCCAAGTACCCCATGTTTCGAAGAGGTCTCAACTCACCTGCACGAGGGATGCGCGCCACGGCGTGAGCCACCCGCGCATAGATATATGTAGCCGCGCCCCCCGATTCGTGTGGCTTCGTACGGTGATGCCCTTGGTGCAGGTGTGACGCATGAGGCTTCGGGCCCGGACCTGCAGGAGACCCTCGCCCACCTGTACGCAGGGGAGCGGAATCCTCATATGGTGAGCAGTATTGGAAGCCGGCGGTGGTGACGGTCCGCCGGTGGTCGCGAGGAGGACTGCGGTGAGCGAGACGAGCCCCAAGCTGCGTGCCGAGCTGGAGGGTATCCCCACCTACAAGCCGGGCAGGCCCGCCGCGTCCGGCGGTCCGGCCGCGTACAAGCTGTCCTCCAACGAGAACCCCTACCCTCCGCTGCCGGGCGTCATGGAGACGGTGACGGGCGCCGCCTCGTCGTTCAACCGGTACCCGGACATGGCGTGCACGGGCCTGATGAACGAACTGTCCGAGCGCTTCGCGGTCCCCCTCTCCCACCTGGCGACCGGCACCGGCTCGGTCGGCGTCGCCCAGCAGCTGGTGCAGGCCACCTCCGGCCCGGGTGACGAGGTGATCTACGCCTGGCGGTCCTTCGAGGCGTACCCGATCATCACGCAGGTCAGCGGCGCGACCTCGGTGCAGGTGCCGCTGACGCCGGGGGACGTGCACGACCTGGACGCGATGGCGGACGCGATCACGGACCGGACGCGGTTGATCTTCGTCTGCAACCCCAACAACCCGACGGGCACGGTCGTGCGGCGGGCCGAGCTGGAACGGTTCCTCGACCGGGTGCCCGCCGACGTGCTGGTGGTGCTGGACGAGGCGTACCGCGAGTTCATACGCGACATGGAGGTGCCGGACGGTGTGACGCTGTACCGGGACCGGCCCAACGTCTGCGTCCTGCGCACCTTCTCCAAGGCGTACGGCCTCGCCGGCCTGCGCGTGGGGTTCGCCATCGCCCATGAGCCGGTCGCGGCGGCGCTGCGCAAGACGGCTGTGCCGTTCGGTGTGAGCCAGCTCGCCCAGGACGCGGCGGTCGCCTCCCTGCGCGCGGAGGACGAGCTGCTCGGCCGGGTCGGCTCGCTGGTCTGCGAACGGACGCGGGTGGTCGACGCGCTGCGGGGCCAGGGCTGGACGGTGCCCGAGACGCAGGCCAACTTCGTGTGGCTGCGGCTGCGGGAGGCCACGGTCGCCTTCGCGAGCGCCTGTGAGCAGGCGGGCGTGGTGGTGCGGCCCTTCGCCGGCGAGGGCGTGCGGGTCACGATCGGCGAGAACGAGGCGAACGACATCCTCCTGCGGGTGGCCGAAGGGTTCCGCAAGGAGCTCTAGCGGCGGCGTGGGCCGAGCGGTCCACCGGGTCCGAGGCCCGAGCCTCCGGGCGGGGGCCCACCAGTGAACTCACCGGTGGGCCCCCGCCCCCTTCTGTTTCCGGCGGACCTCGGGGACCTGTGAGGGGACCGAAGGGCCCTAGAGGGACCCCCTGTCGATTGTCGAAAATCAGTGCGCCATAATGGCTTGTGAATGTGAACGCGTTCACAAGCGCGTCCCGGTTGCTCCCGGGATGCGTAGGACAAAAGGGGCAGACTGCTGCCACGCGGTGGCAACGTAAGGAGACTGACGACGTGGACCTGGCTTTGGCGCCGGAGACTCTGGCGCGTTGGCAGTTCGGCATCACCACCGTCTACCACTTCCTGTTCGTCCCCCTGACGATCTCGCTTGCCGCTCTCACGGCCGGGCTGCAGACCGCCTGGGTGCGTACCGAGAACGAGAAGTACCTCAGGGCGACCAAGTTCTGGGGCAAGCTCTTCCTGATCAACATCGCGATGGGCGTGGTCACCGGCATCGTGCAGGAGTTCCAGTTCGGCATGAACTGGTCGGACTACTCCCGCTTCGTCGGTGATGTCTTCGGTGCCCCGCTCGCCTTCGAGGCCCTGATCGCCTTCTTCTTCGAGTCCACGTTCATCGGCCTGTGGATCTTCGGCTGGGACAAGCTGCCCAAGAAGATCCATCTGGCCTGCATCTGGATGGTCTCGATCGGCACGATCCTGTCGGCGTACTTCATCCTCGCGGCCAACTCCTGGATGCAGCACCCCGTCGGCTACCGGATCAACAAGGCGAGGGGGCGTGCCGAGCTCACGGACTTCTGGCAGGTGCTGACCCAGAACACCGCGCTCGCCCAGGCCTTCCACACGCTGGCCGCCTCCTTCCTGACCGGCGGCGCGTTCATGGTCGGCATCGCGGCCTTCCACCTGTTCCGCAAGAAGCACGTGCGGGTGATGAAGACCTCGCTGCGGCTGGGCCTGGTCACCGTGGCCATCGCCGGCCTGCTCACCGCGGTCAGCGGGGACACGCTCGGCAAGGTCATGTTCAAGCAGCAGCCGATGAAGATGGCCGCCGCCGAGGCGCTGTGGGACGGCCAGAACGCCGCGCCCTTCTCGATCTTCGCGTACGGGGATGTCAGCAAGGGGCACAACTCCGTCGAACTGTCCGTCCCGGGGGTGCTGTCGTTCCTCGCCGACGACGACTTCAACTCCTACGTCCCCGGTATCAACGACACCAACAAGGCCGAGCAGCAGAAGTACGGTCCCGGCGACTACCGCCCGATCATCCCCGTCACCTTCTGGGCGTTCCGCTGGATGATCGGCTTCGGCATGGCGTCCTTCGCGATCGGCCTGGCCGGGCTGTGGCTGACCCGCAAGAAGTTCATGCTGCCCCAGCACCTGAGGGTCGGCGAGGACGAGGTGCCGCACCTGGTCCTGTTCAGGAACAAGGCGTTCGGCCCCAGGCTCACCAGGCTGTACTGGCTGGTGGCGATCTGGACCCTGGGCTTCCCGCTGATCGCCAACTCCTGGGGCTGGATCTTCACCGAGATGGGCCGCCAGCCGTGGGTCGTCTACGGCGTGCTGCAGACCCGGGACGCGGTCTCCCCCGGTGTCTCCCAGGGCGAGATCCTCACCTCGATGCTCGTCTTCACCGCGCTGTACGCCGTCCTCGCCGTCATCGAGGTCAAACTGCTCGTGAAGTACGTCAAGGCCGGCCCGCCCGAGCTCACCGACGCCGACCTCAACCCGCCCACGAAGATCGGCGGCGACACCCGTGACGCCGACAAGCCGATGGCCTTCTCCTACTAGGGCCCAGGGAGCTGCTGAGTCATGGAACTCCACGACGTCTGGTTCGTCCTCATCGCGGTCCTGTGGACCGGCTACTTCTTCCTGGAGGGCTTCGACTTCGGAGTCGGCATCCTCACCAGACTGTTGGCCCGGGACCGTCCCGAGAAGCGGGTGCTGATCAACACCATCGGCCCGGTGTGGGACGGCAACGAGGTGTGGCTGCTCTCGGCCGGCGGAGCGACCTTCGCCGCCTTCCCCGAGTGGTACGCCACTCTCTTCTCCGGGTTCTACCTGCCCCTGCTGGTCATCCTGGTCTGCCTGATCGTCCGGGGCGTCGCCTTCGAGTACCGGGCGAAGCGACCTGAGGAGAACTGGCAGCGCAACTGGGAGACCGCGATCTTCTGGACCTCGCTGATCCCGGCGTTCCTGTGGGGCGTCGCCTTCGGCAACATCGTGCACGGTGTGAAGATCGACCGGAACTTCGAGTACGTCGGCACCCTGTGGGACCTGCTCAACCCGTACGCGCTGCTCGGCGGGCTGGTGACGCTGACGCTGTTCACCTTCCACGGCGCGGTGTTCACGGCGCTCAAGACGGTCGGTGACATCCGGGAGCGGGCCCGCAAGCTGGCCCTGCAGGTCGGTCTGCTCGCGGCCGTGGTCGCGTTGGTCTTCCTGCTCTGGACGCAGGTGGACGGCGGAGACGGCAAGAGCCTGGTCGCGATGGCCGTGGCGGTGGCCGCACTGGTCGCGGCGCTGCTGGCGAACCAGGCAGGACGCGAAGGGTGGTCCTTCGCCCTGTCCGGGGTCACCATCGTGGCCGCCGTGTCGATGCTGTTCCTGACCCTCTTCCCGAACGTCATGCCGTCCTCGCTCAACGAGGACTGGAGCCTCACGGTCACCAACGCCTCGTCGAGCCCGTACACCCTGCGGATCATGACCTGGTGTGCCGGGATCGCCACGCCGCTCGTTCTGCTCTACCAGAGCTGGACCTACTGGGTGTTCCGCAAGCGGATCGGCACCCAGCACATCGCCGAAACCGCACACTGAGTCCGACGTGGAGGGGTGTGTCCCGGTGTTTCACGTGAAACACCCCTCTCTGGGCCGAAGGGCATGTTTCACGTGAAACCGATCGATCCCCGTCTTCTCCGGTACGCCCGCGCCACCCGTCACTTCCTGGTGGCGGTCGTCGGCCTCGGAGTCATCGGTGCGGGACTGGTCATCGCGCAGGCGATGCTCATCGCCGAAGTCGTCGTGGGGGCGTTCCAGCACGGGATGCCGGCCACCGAACTGCGCGCTCCGCTGCTGCTGTTGGTGGCCGTGGCGGTCGGTCGTGCCCTGGTCTCCTGGCTCACCGGGCTCGCCGCGCACCGGGCGAGCGCGGCGGTGAAGTCGGAGCTGCGCGGGAGGCTGCTGGAGCGCGCTGCGGCGCTCGGTCCCGGTTGGCTCGGCGGACAGCGCACCGGGTCGCTGGTCGCTCTCGCCACCCGGGGCGTGGACGCTCTCGACGACTACTTCTCGCGCTATCTGCCGCAGTTGGGGCTCTCGGTGGTCGTGCCGGTGGCGGTGCTGGCCAGGATCGTGACCGAGGACTGGCTCTCGGCCGCCCTCATCGTCACGACCCTGCCGCTGATACCGGTCTTCATGGTGCTGATCGGCTGGGCCACGCAGTCCCGGATGGACCGGCAGTGGCAGCTGCTGTCCCGGCTGTCCGGGCACTTCCTGGACGTCGTCGCGGGGCTGCCGACCCTCAAGGTGTTCGGGCGGGCCAAGGCGCAGGCGGAGTCGATCCGGCGGATCACCGACGAGTACCGGCAGGCGACGATGGGCACCCTGCGGATCGCCTTCATCTCGTCATTCGCGCTGGAGCTGCTCTCCACCCTTTCGGTGGCCCTGGTCGCCGTGACGATCGGGATGCGGCTCGTGCACGGGGAGATGGACCTGTACATCGGCCTCGTCATCCTCGTCCTCGCACCCGAGGCGTATCTGCCCCTGCGTCAGGTGGGGGCGCAGTATCACGCGGCGGCGGAGGGGCTGGCCGCTGCCGAGGAGATCTTCGCGGTGCTCGAGACACCGGTGCCGGCCGCGGGGACCGGTGCCGTGCCGCAGGGGGCCCTGGCGTTCGACGGTGTCACGGTCCGCTACCCGGGCAGGTCCGGTGACGCGGTGTCGAAGGTGTCGCTCGCCGTCGAGCCCGGGGAGACGGTCGCGCTCGTCGGACCGAGCGGTGCGGGCAAGTCGACGCTGCTGAACGTGCTGCTGGGATTCGTGCGGCCCAGTGACGGGCGGGTCCTGGTCGGGGGCACCGACCTCGCCGAGATCGATCTCGCGCAGTGGCACACACAGATCGCGTGGGTGCCGCAGCGGCCCCAGCTGTTCGCGGGGACGATCACCGAGAACGTACGGCTGGCCCGGCACGACGCGGACGAGGCCGCCGTACGGCGTGCCCTCGCGGACGCGGGCGCGCTGGAGTTCGTGGACGCGCTGCCCGACGGCGCCGACACGCGGCTGGGTGAGGACGGGGCCGGGCTGTCCGCCGGGCAGCGGCAACGGCTCGCGCTGGCCCGGGCGTTCCTCGCGGACCGGCCGGTGCTGCTGCTCGACGAACCGACGGCCGCGCTGGACGGGGCGACGGAGGCCGAGGTCGTGGCCGCGGTACGGCGACTGGCCGTCGGACGGACCGTGCTGCTGGTGGTCCACCGACCGGCGCTGCTGGAGGTGGCCGACCGGGTGGTGCGGCTGGAGGCCGGCACACCCGAAGGAATCGCGGCCCCAGTGCGGGACCCTGCCCTCGCGGAAGCCGGACCCGCGGAGTCCGAGGCCCACCGGATCGAGGAGGGACCGGCTGCCGACGCGGGTCACGACCGGATCGGGACTCGGGAGCCGGCCTCCGGCGCCCCTGGGGTCCTGGGCCGGGTGCGCGCCCTGTCCGGCGCCCGGCGCGGCCGCCTCGCCCTCGCCCTGCTGCTCGGAAGCCTCGCCCTCGGCAGCGCTGTCGGTCTCATGGCCACGTCCGGATGGCTCATCTCCCGGGCCGCGCAGCAGCCGCCGGTGCTGTATCTCATGGTGGCCGTGACCGCGACGCGGGCCTTCGGCATCGGGCGGGCCGTCTTCCGGTACGGCGAGCGGCTGGTGTCGCACGACGCCGTGCTGCGGATGCTGGCCGACACCCGGGTCGCCGTGTACCGGCGGCTGGAGCGGCTGGCGCCCGCCGGGCTGCGCCGCACCCGCCGGGGCGACCTGCTCTCCCGGCTGGTCTCCGACGTCGACGCCCTCCAGGACTACTGGCTGCGCTGGCTGCTGCCCGCCGGTACCGCGGTCACGGTCTCCGCCGCGGCCGTCGCGTTCACCGCCTGGCTGCTGCCCCTGGCCGGCGTCGCCCTCGCGGCCGGGCTGCTGGCCGCGGGCGCCGGGGTCCCGCTGGTCACGAGTGCGGTGGCACGGCGGGCCGAACGCCGGCTGGCCCCCGCCCGCGGAGCACTGGCGACCCGGGTCACGGACCTGCTCACCGGCACCGCCGAACTGACCGTCGCCGGTGCCCTGCCCGCACGCACCGCTGAGGCGCGCAGGGCCGACGCCATCCTCACCCGCATCTCCTCGCGCGCCGCCACCGCCACCGCGCTCGGCGACGGACTCACGGCACTGCTCTCCGGCCTGACCGTCGCCGTCGCCGCCCTCCTCGGCGCGCAGGCGGTCGCCGGTGGACGGCTGAGCGGAGTGGCCATGGCCGTCGTCGTCCTCACACCGCTGGCCGCGTTCGAGGCCGTCCTCGGGATGCCGCTCGCCGCGCAGTACCGGCAGCGGGTGGCCCGGAGCGCGGAGCGCGTGTTCGAGATCCTGGACGCCCCCGAACCCGTACGGGAGCCGGAACAGCCGCGTCAGGCGTCCGCGTCACCGTTCCCGATCGTGATCGAGGGCCTGGCCGCCCGCCACCCCGGACAGGACCGGGACGCCCTCACCGGACTCGACCTCACCCTCACGGAGGGCCGCCGGGTCGCCGTCGTGGGGACCTCCGGGTCCGGCAAGACCACCCTGGCCCAGGTGCTGCTGCGCTTCCTGGACGCCGACCGCGGCTCGTACACGCTGGGCGGGGTGGACGCGAACACCCTGGACGGCGACGACGTACGGCGGTTCGTGGGGCTGTGCGCGCAGGACGCGCACCTCTTCGACAGCTCGGTGCGCCAGAACCTGCTGCTCGCGAAGAAGACCGCGTCCGAGGGCGAACTGCGCGGCGCCCTCGCGCGGGCCCGGCTGCTCGACTGGGCCGACAGCCTGCCCGACGGACTCGACACGCTGGTCGGCGAGCACGGGGCCCGGTTGTCGGGCGGGCAGCGGCAGCGGCTGGCGCTGGCTCGCGCGCTGCTCGCCGACTTCCCCGTCCTCGTGCTCGACGAGCCCGCCGAGCACCTCGACCTGCCGACGGCCGATGCCCTGACCGCCGATCTGCTGGCCGCGACCGAGGGCCGCACGACGCTGCTCATCACCCACCGGCTGGCCGGCCTGGAGGCCGTGGACGAGGTGGTGGTGCTCGACGCGGGACGCGTGGTGCAGCGCGGCACGCACGCCGAGCTGACCGTCGTGGAGGGGCCGCTGCGGACGATGGCGGAACGCGAGACGGAGTCCGGACTGCTCACGACGGCACGCTGAGCGCTCCCGCCGTGAGCCCGGCGGCCCGCCCGCGGGTGTGGCCGGTGGCGCGGCGTCCGATCCGGGCGTCGGCGTGGCGCGGTGCCTCGGGCCCCTCCGCTCGCCGGCGCGCCGCGCCGGGCTTCGAGCGGTCCTTTCGTGGGCGGGTACTGGGCCGACCCGGGGACAGGGGTCCCCCAGGTGCACGCCTTGAACAGGACCGGAGTCGCCTGGCTGGGGCAGGATCGCTGACATGGGGTCATACCGCCGCCGTTCGTTACTTGTTGTGGCACCGCTGTGCGCGGTGGCGATGCTCGCGGCGGGACCCGCCGACGGCTCGGACGAGGACGACGGCGATACCGGTGGCGGCATCAGCGGCCGGGTGGTGAGGCTCTACGAGGACGCCGCCCTGGCCACTCAGCGCTACGAGGCGGGGCGGGCGGAGGCCGAGGCACAGCGGGTCACGGCGCTGCGGGCCGAGGCCCCGCTCGAACGAGAGCGGCAGGAGATCACCGGCCTGCGTGCGGACCTCGGGCGCATCGCCCGTGCCCAGTACCGCACCGGGGGCCTGCCCCTGGTCGCCCGGCTTCTCCTCGCCGACGACCCTGCCGGGCTGTTGGAGGGGCAGCACGCCTTCTCGCGGGCGGACCTCGCCGTCCACAACGCCATCGGCAGGAGCCGGCGCGCCGAGGCCCGACTCGCCGTGGACGAGGCGAGGGCCATGGCGGCCTGGCGGAAGCTGGAGCGACACAACGCGGAACTCGCCGCCCTCAAGGACACCGTCGAGCGGAAACTCGAGGAAGCGCGTGGACAGTTGCAGGGACTGGCCGACGCCTCGGTCGCCGCGGGCGCCTGTCGTGGCGCGGTCCGGCTCGACCAGCCCCAGGCCCCTGTCACCGGTGCGTGGGTCGCCCCCGTCGAGAGGTACACGCTGTCCGCCGGGTTCGGCAGCGACGGCGCGCGGTGGGCGAACCGGCACACCGGGCAGGACTTCGCGGTGCCGATCGGCAGCCCCGTGCGCGCGGCCGGTGCGGGCCGTGTGGTGACGGTGTCCTGCGGGGGCCCCTTCGGCATCGAGGTCGTGATCGAGCACGCGGGCGGCTACTACACGCAGTACGCGCATCTCGCGGCCGTCGCCGTCGACCAGGGGGAACGCGTTGCCACCGGGCAGTGGATCGGGCAGTCGGGCACCAGCGGCAACTCCACCGGCCCCCACCTGCACTTCGAGGTGCGGATCACCCCGGAGGCGGGCTCGGCCCTGGATCCGGTGCCGTGGCTGGCGCAGCGGGGGGTGCCGCTCGGATAGGACGGCCGGGCAACCCGGCCACCGGGACACCCGGCTGTCGGCCACCCACCGGCAGGGTCACCCGCCAACTGGATCACCCGGCCGGGCCACCCACCAAGAGGGCCGCCCGGCGACCGGGACACCCAGTGGCCGCCCGCCGTCGCGCTGTCAGCGTCGCGCCAGCATCCGCTCGATCACGACCGCCACCCCGTCCTCGTTGTTGGCGACCGTGCGCCCCGAGGCGGCGGCGATGACGTCCGGGTGCGCGTTACCCATGGCGTACGACTGGCCGGCCCAGGTGAGCATCTCCACGTCGTTCGGCATGTCCCCGAAGGCGACGACCTCCTCGTGCGAGATGCCGCGCTCGGCACAGGCCAGAGCGAGCGTGCTCGCCTTGGAGACACCCGGACCGCTGATCTCCAGCAGGGCGCTGGGGCTGGAACGGGTGACGTTGGCGCGCTCACCGATGGCGAGTCGGGCCAGCGTGAGAAAGGCGTCCGGGTCGATCTCGGGGTGGTATGCGAGGATCTTGAGAACGGGCTCGCCGGCACCGGGCGCGTCCGGTGCGAGGAGCCGCTCGGCGGGTGCCAGGGTGTCCGGGGTCTCCATGTGCAGCTTGGGGTAGTCCGGCTCCTGGTAGAAGCCGTACGTCTGCTCCACCGCGTACACGGTGCCGGGTGCTGCCTCCCGCAGCAGCTGGACGGCGTCCAGCGCGTTCTCCCGGGCCAGCTCCCGCACCGTCACGAACCGGTGGGCGCCGGGACCGCCGTGCAGGTCGACCACGGCGGCACCGTTCCCGCAGATCGCCAGTCCGTGGCCGTGGACGTGGTCGCTGACCACGTCCATCCAGCGGGCCGGGCGGCCGGTGACGAAGAAGACCTCGATGCCCGCCTCCTCGGCGGCCGCGAGAGCGGCGACCGTGCGCGGAGAGACCGACTTGTCGTCGCGCAGCAGCGTGCCGTCGAGGTCGGTGGCGATCAGTCGCGGCGGGGTGGTGGCGGCCGGGGTCTCGGGCTGTCGGGTAGCAGAGGTCACCGGGCCATTCTCCCGTATCTGCGCGTACGGCCGTGCGGCAGTCCGCACAGGTGAGTGGATACCGCCCTCACCAGCACCGTCGGGCTCCGGGGATCAGCCCAGCTGGGAGGGCGCCTCCATGGCGATCTGCTCGAAGACCTTCTCGTCCGCGGCGAAGTCGGATCCGGCGATGGGCCAGTGGATCACGATGTCGGTGAAGCCCAGTTCCCGGTGGCGGCCCGCGAAGTCCACGAAGGCGTTGAGTGACTCCAGCGGGCGGCCGCGGTCCGGGGTGAAACCGGTCAGCAGGATCTTGTCCAGGCCGGCCATGTCACGGCCGATCTCGGCGCAGGCGTCGGAGAGCTTCCCGATCTGGCCGCGGAGGGCCTGCACCGACTGTTCGGGGGTGCCGTCCTCGAACAGCTTGGGGTCACCCGTGGTCACCCACGCCTGGCCGTGCCGGGCGGCGAGCCGCAACCCGCGCGGGCCGGTCGCGGCCACCGCGAAGGGCAGCCGGGGCCGCTGCACGCAGCCCGGGATGTTGCGCGCCTCGTGAGCCGAGTAGTAGTCGCCCTCGTAGGACACCGAGTCCTCGGTCAGCAGGCGGTCCAGCAGCGGGACGAACTCACCGAAACGGGTGGCTCGCTCGCGTGGGGTCCACGGGTCCTGTCCGAGCGCGGTCGCGTCGAAACCGGTACCGCCCGCGCCGATGCCGAGCGTGATCCGGCCGCCGGAGATGTCGTCGAGGGAGATCAGTTCCTTGGCGAGGGTCACCGGGTGCCGGAAGTTCGGCGAGGTCACCAGGGTGCCCAGGCGCAGTCGGTCGGTGACGCCGGCGGCAGCGGTCAGCGTCGGCACGGCACCGAACCAGGGCCCGTCCCGGAACGTGCGCCAGGACAGGTGGTCGTACGTGAACGCGGTGTGGAAGCCGAGCTGCTCCGCGCGCTGCCACGACGAACGGCCCCCTTCGTGCCAGCGGAGGTGGGGGAGGATCACGGTGCTCAGACGCAGGCTCATGATTCGAGCGTATGCGGCGATCACGTTTCACGTGAAACAGTCACCGCCAGTCATCGCACGCGCCCACTCAGCCACGGGCCGAGACGGGTCAGCGGCACGTACTCCGTGTACGTCCGGTCGCCGGGCAGCGGCACGACCAGGGTGCGGGCCGGCGGAAAACGGCGGGCCTTGACGTAGGCGAGGCCGTCGAAGAGGGAGCGGAGGAAGGCCGGTACGTCGTCGCGCGGTATGTCGGGGCACTCGACGCCCTCCACGGTGATCAGCGCGTCGTCCTCGGGGTAGAGCCGCACGCTCACCCGGGGCAGGCCGCCGAACTCGGCGAACGCCTCGTGCGGCAGGGAGCCGTCCGGGTCGGTGGTGACGCCGACACCCGCCGCGCTGCGTCGGGAGGTCCGGTCGGCGCCGATGTCGTGGGTGACCTCGATCTCGCGAGCGTAGTCGGCGGCGATCGTGCGCAGGGCGTTGACGGCGGCCTCGGTGGTGGGAAGGTGCTCCATACCGCCGATCATGGCGAAAGTGGCTCAGTGCGACTCGGGGAACCGAAGGTACCGGGCCGGTACGGCCCTGGTCAGCCACACCCCGTTGGCGCTGAGGTGGAAGATGTGGCCGTCACGGTGCATGGCCGCCGAGTCCACGGACAGCACGACGGGGCGCCCACGGCGCGCACCCACCCGGGTGGCGGTCTCCCGGTCGCGTGAGAGGTGCACGTCGTGCCGGTTCATGGGCCGCAGGCCCTCGGCGCGGATCGTGTCCAGGAACCGCCCCACCGTCCCGTGGTAGAGGTAGGGCGGCGGGACAGCCGTGGGCAGCCCGAGGTCGACCTCGACGCTGTGGCCCTGGCTGGCGCGGATCCGGGTGCCCTCGAGGGCGAAGCGCTGTTTGTCGTTGGCGGCGACCACATGGTCCAGCTCGTCGCGGGTGAACGGGAATCCGTGCGCGGCGGCCGCGGCGATCAGCACGTCGATCTCGACCCAGCCGGCCTCGTCCAGCGTCAGCCCGATTCGTTCCGGCTGGTGGCGCAGATGTTTCGAGAGGTACTTCGACACCTTCACGGTGCGTCTTTCATCCATCCCCACAGCGTGCCGGGAGAGACGTGAATCACGCGAACGATTTTGACCCCGATGTTTGATCCACAGCCAAGTGCGGTTATCCACAGGCTAATTGGCGATTCTGTGGACAACTATCCTTGGAATTCAGGGGACTTCGTCAACGTCATCTGACGCGCCGTGACTTGCGGCGAGACGGTCAAGAGCCCTTGCCCGCACGTCCCGTTCGACGGCCGGCGTCACGAACTCGGCCGTCCACCCCGGACCAACAAGGCGGTCCACGGCCTCCATCGCCTCCTCGGGCAGCGCCAGGAAACGGGTCCGGTCCGCCGTGGTCGCCGGCTCGTCCGTGCCGAGATGCCGACGCGGCTGTCGGACCGCGAACAGACGCATGGCGCGGGCAAGTTCGGCGTCCACCGTCTGTTGGGCGAGGGGTCGCAGACGGCGTACGAGTGAGGCCGCTTCGGCTGCTTCCGCGTCCGTCGGGCGGTGCGGGCCGTCGAGGTGGCGTGCGAAGACGTGCTGGGTGGTGAACTCCAGGAATCTGGAGGCGATGTGCTCGACCTGGACCCGCAACTCCCGTAGATGGCCCGAGATCGCGGACAGCGGCACCCCGGCGGAGTGCAACTCGGCGGCGACAGCGAGCTCTTGGGGGCTCGGCACGAGGGAGTGGTCGTCGTCACCGGGGACCGGCTCCAGCACGCCGAGCGCCACGGCCTCGGTCACCGCCGCGTCGTCGGAGGTGCCGCCGAACCGTGCGGCGAGTTCGGCACGCGAGACGCGTACCGCCTCCTCGTCGGTCCACGGACCGTCCACCTCGCCGACCAGCCCAAGCACTCCGCCGAGGCCGCGTCCCGAGTCCCACGCTTCCAGGAGTTCCTTGATGGAGGCCAGGGTGTAGCCGCGGTCGAGGGGGCCGGCGATCCGGTGCAGCCGGTCGAGGTGCGCCTCGGTGTACACGTTGGCCCGGCCGCGGCGCTCCGGGCGGGGGAGCAGGCCGCGGTCCTGGTAGGCGCGGATCGTGCGGACACTGGCGCCGCTGCGGTGGGCCAGGTCCTCTATCCGGTAGGCGGGTGGTGCCGGGAGGTCGGTCATCTGCGCGGTCCTCGCGGTCCTCGCGGTCCTCGCGGTGCACGGCGTCGGGGACGAGGGACGGCGCGGTCCGGCGGGCCCGGTGCCGCCGTGGGACGGGCCGACCCCGGCGGGCGATGCCGGCCGCGGTTCACCGGCTCACAGCGGTGGGTCCAGCCCCGCCCGCGAGGCGGGCCCGGTGCCGCCATGGGACGGGCCGGCCCCGGCGGGCGACGCCGGCCGGGGTCGGCGGCTCACAGCGGTGGGTCCAGTCTCGCCAGCGCCCGCAGCGCGCCCGGCATGAGTCGGGACAGGAGCCGGGCGCCGCGGGCCTCGGGCGTGACGGGGACGACGGCGTCGTCGCGGACGACGGCCCGCAGGATCGCGGCGGCCACCTTCTCCGGCGGGTAGTTCCGCAGCCCGTACAGCCGCGCGCTCCGCTTCTGGCGCCGCTTCTCCTCCTCGGCGTCGACGCCCGTGAAGCGCGCGGTCGAGGTGATGCCGGTGTTGACGATGCCCGGGCATATCGCCGTCACGCCGATCCCCCGGCCGGCGAGTTCGGCGCGCAGGCACTCGCTCAGCATCAGCACGGCCGCCTTGGACGTGCTGTACGCGGGCAGCACCCTGGACGGCTGGAAGGCAGCCGCCGACGCGATGTTGACGATGTGACCGCCCTGCCGGCGCTCCGCCATCTGCAGGCCGAAGAGCCGGCAGCCGTGGATCACCCCCCACAGGTTGACGTCGAGGACCTTCCGCCAGTCCTCCGCGGTGGTGTCGAGGAAGGAGCCCGACAGACCGATCCCGGCGTTGTTGACCAGGACGTCCACCACGCCGTACTCGGCGGCGACCTTGGCGGCGAGCTTCTCCATGGCCTGCTCGTCGGACACGTCGACCGTCTCCGCCCACGCCTCGGGGGCACCCACCAGGCGGGACAGTTCGGCCGTGCGGGCGGCGGACCCGGCGTCCCGGTCGACGGCCACCACGCGGGCGCCCGCCTCCGCGAAGGCGAACGCCGTGGCCCGCCCGATACCGCTGCCCGCGCCGGTGACCAGGACGAGCTGCCCGCCGAAGCGCTCGGCGTACGTCCCGGTGGCCCTCGCCGGTTCCGGCCGGCCGCTCTCCACGGAGGTGACGAACTCCGCGATCCAGCCCGACACCTGGTCGGGACGGGTGCGGGGGATCCAGTGCTTTGCGGGCAGGGTGCGGCGCACCAACCGGGGCGCCCACGTCTCCAGTTCGTCGTAGAGCCGCTCCGAGAGGAACGCGTCCCCGAGCGGGGTGACGAGTTGCACCGGCACGTGGGCGTACGCGTCCGCGCGGGGCCCGCGCAGACGCGCGCGCACGTTGTCCCGGTACAGCCAGGCGCCGTGCGCCGCGTCCGAGGGCAGCGACGAGGTGGGGTAGCCGCCGGCGGGAACCTTCTCGACCCGCTGGAGGATCTTCGGCCAGTGCCTGCCGAGCGGGCCGCGCCAGGCCAGCTCCGGCAGCGCGGGTGTGTGCAACAGGTAGACGTACCAGGACTTAACCCCCTGGCCGAGGAGCTGGCCGATCCGGCGCGGGGTGGGCCGCCGCAGCCGGGTGTTGATCCAGTGCCCGAGGTGGTCGAGGGAGGGGCCGGACATCGAGGTGAAGGACGCGATCCGCCCCTCGGTGCGCTTGACCGTGACGAACTCCCAGCCCTGCACCGAACCCCAGTCGTGGCCGACCAGGTGCACCGGCCGGCCCGGGCTGACCGCGTCCGCGACCGCCAGGAAGTCGTCCGTCAGCTTCTCCAGCGTGAACCCGCCGCGCAGTGGCCGGGGCGCCGTGGACCGGCCGTGGCCACGGACGTCGTAGAGGACGACGTGGAAGCGGCCGGCCAGTCGCGCGGCGACCTCGGACCACACCTCCTTGCTGTCCGGGTAGCCGTGCACGAGGACGACCGTCGGCCGCGACGGATCTCCCAGCTCGGCCACGCACAGCTCGACCCCGCCGGTCCGCACCCGGCGCTCCCGCGCGTCCCGGAGACTCACCTGTGTCACTTCTCCTCCGCCCAGCGCCGCACGTGCGGCAGATCGTCGTCCAGCCAGAAGGCGCTCTGCTCGGGGTCCCGGGAGTCGGTGACGACGAGGATCTCCTCGAACTTGGCGCCGGTGCCCCGGAAACCGAGGTGCGGTTCGACCGCCCACAGGCCCGGCCGCGGCGGGTGGTCGGAGAACCGGTACGGCGACCAGAGCGGTGACCAGCCCTCGCGGTGACCGTGCAGGGCGTCGGCGGCCAGGCCGCGCAGCGCCTGGGTGCCGAACCCGAACACCCGCGGTGACCAGCGGCGCGGCGCGACCCGGTCGACCTTGTGCGCGATCACCCCGAAGGGATACGCGCGGTGCCGGTTGGCGTAGCCCTGGCGGACCATGAGGCGGTCCACGTCCTCGTAGATCGCGCGCAGCGGCCGGCGTTCGCGCACCTCGCGCAGGATCAGCTCGCGGTGCGCCGCCAGGTCGTCCATCAACCTGTCCTGCACCGGATTGGCTCCGAGGGAGCCCGAGTACCCGATGTCGGCCGTGTATCCGTCGAGCACGGGCGCCGTGTCCAGGATGAAGGGCATCCCGGGCTCCAGCCCGCGGTCGGTGGGAAAGAACTGCAACGGCAGGCGGAAGTTCACGAAAGCGGTGCGGTCGCCGAACCAGGCGAAGGGCAGATGGAACCAGTCCCGCACGCCCCGCTCGCGCAGCCACACGCGCTGCATACGGGCCGCCTCCCGCTCGGTCACGCCGGGTGTGAGCCGGGCCGCGACCGCCTCGGCGCACGCGTACGCCAGGCGCTGCACCTTCCTGAAGCCCCGCAGCTCGGCGGAGAGTTCACCGGGCACTGCCGTCGTCATGTCCTCGCCCCACCCTCGTGCCCGCCGACCGCGGTACGTGTCCGTAACGTGACACCGGTGAATGTGACAGTTGTTAGAGGCTGCGTCAACAGAGGGGCCTCTGCCTGTGGACAACCTCGCGGATGTGGACAACCGGAGGCGCGTTGTTCGACTTCAGGGGGACCCCTAGGGTCCCGTACGACTCGAGGCTGACTCCAAGACGACCCTGCGGTCTGACGACCGGAGTGGTCCGGGTCACTACTGTCGACGACGTGACTGTGATCGTGACCGAAAGCCTGAGCAAGCGGTTCCCCCGGGTGACCGCGCTTGACCGGCTCTCCGTGGACGTCGGGCCCGGTGTGACCGGACTCGTCGGAGCCAACGGAGCCGGCAAGTCCACACTGATCAAGATCCTTCTGGGTCTGTCCCCCGCCACCGAGGGCCGTGCCGAAGTGCTCGGACTCGATGTCGCCACCAAGGGCGCCGACATCCGCGAGCGGGTCGGCTACATGCCGGAGCACGACTGCCTGCCGCCCGACGTCTCGGCCACCGAGTTCGTCGTCCACATGGCGCGCATGTCCGGCCTGCCGCCCACCGCCGCCCGCGAACGCACCGCGGACACCCTGCGTCACGTCGGTCTCTACGAGGAGCGCTACCGCCCCATCGGCGGCTACTCGACCGGCATGAAGCAGCGCGTGAAGCTGGCGCAGGCCCTCGTGCACGACCCGCAGCTGGTCTTCCTGGACGAGCCGACCAACGGCCTCGACCCGGTCGGCCGCGACGAGATGCTCGGCCTGATCCGCCGCATCCACACCGACTTCGGCATCTCGGTCCTGGTCACCTCGCACCTGCTGGGCGAACTGGAACGCACCTGCGACCACGTCGTCGTCGTCGACGGCGGCAAGCTCCTGCGCTCCAGCTCCACCACCGACTTCACCCAGATCACCACCACCCTCGCGATCGAGGTCACCGACACCGACGGGCACCCGGACGGCACCCGCGCGATGCGCGACGCGCTGCACGCGCGCGGGGTGGAGGTCCACGACGGCGCCGGCCTGCCGGGCGCCGGCCACGTCCTGCTGCTGACCGCCGACGGCGAGGAGACCTACGACCTCGTGCGGGACCTGGTCGCCGACCTCGGACTCGGCCTGGTGCGCATGGAGCAGCGCCGGCACCACATCGCGGAGGTCTTCACCGACAGCGACGAGCAGCGGAAGGAGGCGGTCGGCCATGGCGGTTGAGCAGCCCCTGCGGAGCCCGGCCACGACGCCGGGTGAACAGACCCGGATCCACAACATCGGCTACCGCACCTACGACGGCCCGCGCCTGGGCCGCGCCTACGCCCGCCGCTCGCTGTACTCGCAGTCCCTGCGCGGCGCCTACGGCCTCGGCCGCTCGGTGAAGTCCAAGGTGCTGCCGATGCTGCTGTTCGTGGTGATGTGCGTGCCCGCGGCCATCATGGTCGCCGTCGCCGTCGCCACCAAGGCGAAGGACCTGCCCGTCGACTACACGCGCTACGCGATCATCATGCAGGCCGTCATCAGTCTGTACGTCGCCTCGCAGGCGCCCCAGTCCGTCTCGCGCGACCTGCGCTTCAAGACCGTACCGCTGTACTTCTCCCGCCCCATCGAGACCGCCGACTACGTGCGCGCGAAGTACGCGGCGCTGGCCTCCGCCCTGTTCGTCCTCACCGCCGCCCCGCTCCTCGTGCTCTACGTGGGAGCGCTGCTGGCGAAACTCGACTTCACCGACCAGACCAAGGGATTCGCACAGGGGCTGGTCTCCGTGGCACTGCTCTCGCTGCTCTTCGCCGGCCTCGGCCTGGTCATCGCGGCGGTCACGCCACGCCGCGGCTTCGGCATCGCGGCCGTGATCGCCGTCCTGACCATCTCCTACGGCGCGGTCTCCACGCTGCAGGCCATCGCCGACTCCCAGGGCAGCACCGGGGCGATCCCCTGGATCGGCCTCTTCTCGCCGGTCACGCTCATCGACGGCGTGCAGTCCGCGTTCCTCGGCGCCGCCTCGGCGGCCCCCGGCGGAATCGCCCCCTCCCACGGCGAGGGAGCGGTGTACGTCCTGGTCACCCTCGGCCTGATCGCCGCCGCCTACGGCCTCCTGACGCGCCGCTACCGAAAGGTCGGACTGTGACCACGCTCTCCATCGACCACGTCTCCCGCTGGTTCGGCAACGTGGTCGCCGTCAACGACATCACCATGACCATCGGTCCCGGCGTCACCGGCCTCCTCGGCCCCAACGGCGCCGGAAAGTCCACGCTGATCAACATGATGGGCGGCTTCCTGGCCCCCTCCACCGGCACCGTCACCCTCGACGGACAGCCGACCTGGCGCAACGAGCAGATCTACAAGCACATCGGCATCGTCCCCGAGCGCGAGGCGATGTACGACTTCCTCACCGGCCGCGAGTTCGTCGTCGCCAACGCCGAGTTGCACGGCCTCGGCGACAGGGCGGCGCAGAAGGCCCTCGCCACGGTCGAGATGGAGTACGCGCAGGACCGCAAGATCGCCACGTACTCCAAGGGCATGCGCCAGCGCGTGAAGATGGCGTCCGCGCTGGTCCACGACCCGTCGCTGTTCCTGCTCGACGAGCCCTTCAACGGCATGGACCCGCGCCAGCGCATGCAGCTCATGAGCCTGCTCCGGCGCATGGGCGACGAGGGCCGCACCGTGCTGTTCTCGTCCCACATCCTCGAGGAGGTCGAGCAGCTCGCCCGGCACATCGAGGTCGTCGTCGCCGGACGCCACGCGGCCAGCGGCGACTTCCGCAGGATCCGCCGCCTGATGACCGACCGACCGCACCGCTACCTGGTGCGCTCCAGCGACGACCGCGCGCTCGCGGCCGCGCTGATCGCCGACCCGTCCACGTCCGGCATCGAGGTCGACCTGGCGGAGGGCGCGCTGCGCGTCCAGGCCGTCGACTTCGGCCGCTTCACGGCACTGCTGCCCAGGGTCGCCCGGGACAACGGCATCCGGCTGCTCACGGTCTCGCCGTCCGACGAGTCCCTCGAGTCCGTCTTCTCGTATCTCGTCGCGGCGTAGGAGGCCGAACAATGTACGACCCCACAGTCGCCCGGCTCACCTACCGAGCCCTGCTCGGCCGCCGCCGGGCCCTCATCCTCAGCGCGCTGCCCCTGCTGCTGATCGCCATCTCCGTCGTGGTGCGCGGCCTCGCCGGCGCCGACGACCAGACGGCGTCCGACCTGCTGGGCGGCCTCGCGCTCGCCACGATGGTGCCGATCATCGGCGTCATCGCGGGTACCGGCGCGATCGGACCGGAGATCGACGACGGCTCCGTGGTGTACCTGCTGTCCAAGCCGCTGAAGCGACCCACGATCATCTTCACCAAGCTGATCGTCGCCGTCGCCGTGACGATGGTGTTCTCGGCGGTGCCGACGTTCGTCGCGGGCCTCATCCTCAACGGCAACGGGCAGCAGATCGCCGTCGCCTACACGGTCGCCGCGCTGGTCGCCTCCATCGCGTACGCGGCGCTGTTCCTGCTGCTCGGCACGGTGTCCCGGCACGCGGTGGTCTTCGGCCTCGTCTACGCCCTCGTCTGGGAGGCCCTGTTCGGCTCCCTGGTGCCCGGCGCGCGCACGCTCAGCGTCCAGCAGTGGTCCCTGGCCGTCGCCCACAAGGTCGCCGGCGGAGACCTCGTCACCTCGGACGTCGGTCTCACCACGGCGACGGTGCTGCTGGTCGCGGTCACCGTGCTCGCCACCTGGTACGCGGGACAGAAGCTGCGGTCGCTGAAGCTGGCGGGCGAGGAGTAGCCGCCGCCCTTGACGGGGGCTTCACGTCCGCACGGGCACACTGAAACCGGACAAGGCGCAGCGGGGAGGACGGGGATGGCAGGCGAGACGCCACAGGAGGACGGCCGCGGCCGGTCCGGCGACACCGTCTGGGACGAACTGGTCCTGGACGAGACGTTCATACGCTCCGCCGAGCAGTCGGAACCCTCCGCGCGGGCCCGGATGCTCGCCGCGCGCTGGCGCGCGGAGGCGCCCGAGCCGCAGCCCTGGCGCTCCGAGGAGCCGCCCGCGGGCTGGTTCTTCAGCAAGGCACGTCGCCGCAGGTGGCGCCGCCGGTAGGGAAGGCGCCACCTGCCCCGAATTCGGTGGCGCCGCTCCCGGCACCACGGCACAGTGGTGGTGACCCCGACGCCGGATCGCACCGGCGCCGGGTGCCGGGGCAGGAGCGGGGTGACGTCCGAGCGGGACGGCACGCCGAACCCCCCGTCGGCGCGGCCCCGTCGGGCTCCGGAGTGAACGCCTCCGTCGAGCCCGCGCCGGGGCTGCCGGGGGCGGCCGCTTCGAGCACGCGACGCGTTTCGCGTGGGCCGCTTTTCCCGAGCCGGGGCGGGCGGGTGGATCACGCGGCGCGGCACCACGCGCGCCCGCCGCGCCACCCGCACCGCCCCAGCGACGCACCGCCCCAGCGACGCACCGCCCCAGCGACCCGCCGGCACGACCGCACCGGAGCCCCGACCGACTGCCTGGACGACTGCGACTGGAGGTGCGAGTGCGACTGCGTGTGCGTGTGCCTGCGGTACGTCCGGTGTGGCGGCCCCCGCGTCACGGCTCCTGAGGACCTGCGGAGACATCCGCGCCTGCGTCACGGCCCCGAAGACCGGCGGAGCCGCCGCGCCCGCGCCGGCCTGAGTCCGAAGGCCAGCGGGCCGTACCTGCAGCCCGCACCGGTCGGCCCTACGCCAGGCGGCCGTACGCCAGCAGCCCGCACCCAGCCGGACCTACGCCAGCAGGCGTTCCAGTACCACCGCGATCCCGTCCTCCTCGTGGGAGGACGTCACCTCGTCCGCGACCGCCTTCAGGTCCTCGTGGGCGTTGGCCATGGCCACGCCCCGAGCCGACCAGGCGAACATCGGGATGTCGTTGGGCATGTCGCCGAACGCGATGGTGTCCGCCGCCTTCAGCCCGAGCCGGCGGGCCGCGATGGACAGTCCCGTCGCCTTCGACAGGCCGAGGGGGAGCAGCTCGACGATGCCCTCGCCGGCCATCGCGACGGTGACGAAACCGCCCGCGATACGCCGGGCCGCCTCGGCGAGCCGGTCGTCCGTCAGCGTCGGATGCTGGATGTAGATCTTGTTGAGCGGGGCGCTCCACAGGTCCGACACGTCCGTGAACGGTGTCGCCGGCAGGGTGCCCGTGACCGCGTAGCCGGGGCCCACCAGCACGTCGCCGTCCAGACCGTCACGGCTCGCCGCGAGGAACAGCGGACCGACCTCCGACTCGATCTTGGCCAGTGCCACCCCCGCCAGCTGACGGTCCAGGGTCACCGACGTCAGCAGGCGGTGCTCCCCGGCGTCGTACACCTGCGCGCCCTGACCGCAGACCGCGAGGCCCCGGTAGCCGAGGTCGTCGAGGATGTGCCGGGTCCACGGGACGGCGCGGCCCGTCACCACGATGTGCGCCGCGCCCGCCGCGGTGGCCGCGGCGAGCGCCTCACGGGTGCGGGGGGAGACCGACTCGTCGGAGCGCAGCAGCGTTCCGTCGAGGTCGGTGGCCACGAGTCGGTAGGGGAAGACCGTGCTCACCTGGAGATCGGCTCCAGGACCTCTCGGCCGCCCAGGTACGGGCGCAGCACCTCGGGCACCCGGACCGAACCGTCGGCCAGCTGGTGGTTCTCCAGGATCGCCACGATCGTGCGCGGTACGGCGCACAGCGTGCCGTTGAGCGTGGCCAGGGGCTGCACCTTCTTGCCGTCCCGCAGGCGCACCGACAGGCGGCGGGCCTGGAAGCTGTCGCAGTTGGAGGCCGAGGTCAGCTCGCGGTACTTGCCCTGGGTCGGGATCCACGCCTCGCAGTCGAACTTGCGGGAGGCCGACGCGCCGAGGTCGCCCGAGGCCACGTCGATCACCTGGAAGGGGAGTTCGAGGCCGGTCAGCCACTGCTTCTCCCACTCCAGGAGCCGCAGGTGCTCGTTCTCCGCGTCCGCCGGGTCGACGTAGGAGAACATCTCGACCTTGTCGAACTGGTGCACGCGGAAGATGCCGCGGGTGTCCTTGCCGTACGTGCCGGCCTCGCGGCGGAAGCAGGGCGAGAAGCCGGCGTAGCGCAGCGGCAGCTTGTCGGCGTCGAGGATCTCGTCCATGTGGTAGGCGGCGAGGGGGACCTCGGAGGTGCCGACCAGGTAGTAGTCGTCCTTCTCCAGGTGGTACACGTTCTCCGCGGCCTGGCCGAGGAAGCCGGTGCCCTCCATGGCGCGCGGGCGGACCAGCGCCGGGGTCAGCATCGGGACGAAGCCGGCCTCGGTGGCCTGCGCGATCGCCGCGTTGACGAGGGCGAGCTCCAGGAGCGCGCCGACGCCGGTGAGGTAGTAGAAGCGCGAGCCGGACACCTTGGCGCCGCGTTCGACGTCGATGGCGCCCAGCGCCTCGCCGAGCTCCAGGTGGTCCCGGGGCTCGAAGCCCTCGGCGCCGAAGTCGCGGATGGTGCCGTGCGTCTCCAGGACGACGAAGTCCTCCTCGCCGCCGACCGGGACGTCGGGGTGCACGAGGTTGCCGAGCTGGAGCAGGAGACGCTTGGTCTCCTCGTCCGCCTCGTGCTGTTCGGCGTCGGCGGCCTTGACGGCGGCGGAGAGCTCGCCGGTCCTCTTCAAGAGCTCGGACTTCTCGTCCCCGGACGCCCTGGGGATCAGCTTTCCGAGCGCCTTCTGCTCGGAACGGAGCTCGTCGAAGCGGACGCCGGACGACCTGCGCCGCTCGTCGGCGGACAGGAGAGCGTCGACGAGCGCGACGTCCTCTCCACGGGCGCGCTGCGACGCACGCACACGGTCGGGGTCCTCACGGAGCAGGCGAAGGTCAATCACGTGCTCAAGGCTACCGGTGCGGGGTGAGGCCTCACGACTCACTATTCCGAACTGCGACTTACGTTGGGTTATGGGGGAATTGCCGGGAGTGTTCCCGCGCGTCAACATTGAGCGTCTCACTCCCTGGGACGAGGCAGTGGCCGAGCGGCTGGTTGACTCGATTTCCTTGTGCGGAGCGGGACTTGGCGCGCGGGTTGTCCACAGGAATCCGCCACTCCGAAAAGTTATCCACAGGCTGTGCGAAAGATCTGTGGACGTTGGAATTGATCATTCCGAGGGGGGTGCGGTGGATGATCAATTCCCGTCCGAAACCGGCCTGAGGCCCACTTTCGAGTGGAAATGTGTCGCCCTGAAGGATTGACCGAAGGAAACAGGTGGGCGAAGAGTGACGTGCTCCGCGGTGAACGCAATGAGGGGCTCCAGGGCGATTTATCGACCACGTTGCCGTTCGTTGTCGACTTGTCCCCAGGTCGAGAAGCAAGCCTGTGGATAACTCCTGTGGATAACGAAAATCTGCAGGTAGGACTGGCCGAAACCTGACGGAAACACAGCGTCCCCCTCCGGGCCACCCCTGCTTCACCCGAGCCGACGAGGGCGCACCGACGGCACCGACGACGCGGACGAAAGGAACGACGCCGACGACACGGCCGACACGGACGGCACCGGCGCTCCGCTCAGAACCGTCCGTCCTGGCAGCGTGCCACCCAGTCGGACGCCGCCACGAACTCCTCGTCAGAGGTCCCCGGCACAAGCGCCCGCGTGCCCTCCGCCCCCACGTCCGCGCGCGGATACGAGCCGAGGAAGCGCACCTGGCGGCAGATCCGCTTGAGGCCCATCAGCGCCTCGGCGACACGGCGGTCGGAGATATGGCCCTCGGCGTCGACGCAGAAGCAGTAGTTGCCGATGCCCGCGCCGGTCGGCCGGGACTGCAGCAGCATCAGGTTGATGCCCCGGGTGGCGAACTCGCCGAGCAGGTCGCGCAGTCCACCGGGGTGGTCGTCGCGCTGCCACAGCACGACGGAGGTCTTGTCCGCACCGGTGGGCGCCGCGGGCCGGGCGGGCCGGCCGACCAGCACGAAACGCGTCTGCGCGTTCTCCGCGTCGTGGATGTCGGTCTCCAGGGGCACCAGACCGTACCGGGAAGCCGCGAACTCACCCGCGAAGGCGGCGTCGTAGCGCCCTTCCTGGACCAGGCGCGCGCCGTCCGCGTTGGAGGCGGCCGACTCCCAGAGCACGTCCGGGAGGTTCGCCCTGAGCCAGTTGCGCACCTGCGGCTGGGCGGCCGGATGGGCGGTGACCGTCTTGATCTCCGACAGTTTGGTGCCGGGCCTGACCAGCAGCGCGAAGGTGATCGACAGCAGCACCTCGCGGTAGATCATCAGCGGCGCGCCCGCCACCAGCTCGTCGAGGGTGGTGGTGATCCCGCCCTCGACGGAGTTCTCGATCGGCACGAACGCGGCCTCGGCCTCGCCGGCCCGCACGGCGTCGAGCGCGGACTGCACGGACACGTACGGGATCAGTTCCCGGGTGGCCGTCTCCGGAAGTGTGCGCAGGGCGACTTCGGTGAAGGTGCCTTCGGGACCCAGATACGCATAGCTCGCTGGCATGGACTCACCCTAATGGGCCTGTGGAAGCCCGGCTCCCGAGATGGGCCTGTGGAAGCCCGGCTCCCGCGTCTCACGACCGACCCTCCCGCGAGTGAACCGGGAGGCTGGCGCGGGCCGCGCGGCTTCCTCAGCTCTCCAGCAGCCTTTGTCCCACGTACTCCCCCGGCGCGGCTCCGCCGGGCACCGCGAACAGGCCGCTCGCCTCGTGCCGTACGTACTGCGAGAGCGCGTCGCCCCGGTCGAGCTTGCGCTGGACGGGCACGAAGCCGCGCACCGGGTCGGCCTGCCAGCAGATGAAGAGGAGACCGGCGTCCGGCGCGCCGTCCGCGTCGATGCCGTCGTGGTAGGAGAACGGGCGGCGCAGCATCGCGGCCCCGCCGTTCTGGTCGGGCCGGGTGATACGGGCGTGCGCGTTGACGGGGACGACCAGGTTGCCCTGCGCGTCCGTCTTGTCCAGGTCCATCGGCGTCGTCTCGGTTCCCCCGGACAGCGGTGCCCCGTCGGCCTTGCGGCGCCCGATGACGTTCTCCTGGGCGCCGGTCGAGAGCTTCTCCCAGTCGTCGAGGAGCATGCGGATACGGCGTACGACCGCGTAGGAGCCGTCGGCCATCCACGCGGGATCGGCCGAACCGGACGCCGGCACGAAGACGCGCGAGTCGAAGTCGGGCTCCGCCGGCTTCGGATTGCGGGTGCCGTCCAGCTGGCCCATGAGGTTACGGGCGGTCATGCGGTGCGCGGTGGCGCCGGGGGTGCGGTTGAAGCCGTTCATCTGCCAGCGGACGCGGGCCGCGCCACCCGCGTCCTTCTGGATCGCGCGCAGGGCGTGGAAGGCGACGAGCGCGTCGTCGGCGCCGATCTGCACCCACAGGTCGCCGTCGCTGCGCGCCTTGTCGAGGTGGTCGGAGGAGAAGTCGGGCAGTGGGTCGAGGGCGGCCGGGCGCTGCTTGTCCAAGCCGGTGCGGGCGAAGAAGCTGTGCCCGAAGCCGAAGGTGAGCGTCAGCGAGGAGGGGCCAGCGTCCCGGGCGACATCCGTGTCGTCCCGGGTCGCCGCCTCGCCCGCCATCAGCCGCCGGGCCGTCTGCGACCAGCGGCGCAGCAGTGCGGCCGCCTCCTTGCGGCCCGCGCCGGCCGCCAGGTCGAAGGCGAGGAGGTGGCCGCGTGCCTGGAGGGGGTCGGTGATGCCGGACTGATGTTTCCCGTGAAACATCACCTCACCGGTGCCCAGGGAGGTGAGGGGTGCGGCCTCGGCGGGACGGGCCGCGTATCCGGTGGCGGCGCCTGCCGCACCGAGCACCAGCCCGGTGGCCCCGGCGGTCCCCAGCAGCCGTCGGCGCGACACGCCCTCCTTGACGGCGGCCGGGTCACGCGGAGCGGCCGGCGAAACCGGGTCGGTTCGGTCGGTCCGGTCGGTTCCGTTCTTCCGGCCCGTTCGGCCCGTTCGGCCGGTCCGGCCGGTGCGGGTGCTGGTCCCGGCCTCGGGAGGGGACTGGTCAGGCATGGTTCAGTTCAGCCGATCTGCGCGTTCTTGGAGACGGTCGCCTGGTCGATGTCGGAGGTGCGCACGGTCACGGCGACCTTCCAGTCCCCGGCCAGCGGGATCTGCACCCCGCTCGCCGACCAGTGCCCGGTGGCGATGTGGTCGGGGACCACGGGCAGCGGCCCGATGTCCTTGGCGGCGAG
The DNA here is from genome assembly GCF_056435735.1 of Streptomyces sp. NPDC043878. Taxonomy (NCBI): domain Bacteria; kingdom Bacillati; phylum Actinomycetota; class Actinomycetes; order Kitasatosporales; family Streptomycetaceae; genus Streptomyces; species Streptomyces sp. NPDC043878. The sequence continues at coordinate 174,366 of NZ_JBWKDW010000002.1, read as the reverse complement.
GGTGAAGGCGACCTTGACCTCGGGGACGTCGAAGGCGCGGCCGTTGAGCCGCTGGACGTAGACGTGCATCTCGTTGCCGCCCACCCGCGCGGGGTCGAAGTCGACCGTGACGACGCCCTTGCCGTCCTCGCCGCCCGTGTCGAAGGACATGTCGAGGGTCAGCGCCCCGGCGGAGGAGTCCGACGAGCCCGGCGAGTTCGACGAGGAGGAGGAAGAGGCGGACGAGGCGGCGGTGGCCGCCTTGGCATCCTGTTCGGTGCGGCCGGGCTCGGTCTGGGTGAGCACCGTGGTGACGGCGAGCAGGACCACGGCGACGCCCGCCTCGGCGAGCACCGAGCGGCGGAGCCCGAGCCGGTGGGGGTCCGCGTCCCGCAGCCGCTTGGTCCGGGTGGCGTCGACGGCGGCCCGCTGACGGGCGAGCTGGGCGGCGCGCCGGGGGTCACCGGTGGAGGCGTCCGTACCGGGCCGCCCCTTCTCACGGTCGCCGGAGCGCGCTCCGGCATGCTCCTTCACCCGCTCCCCGACCCGCTCCCTCCCGACGCCATCCGTCCGCTCCTCGGCCCCGTCCTCTGCCTCTGCCTCTTCATCCGGCTCCGCCGACTCCGCCGACTTCCGTGACCGCTCCCCGGCCGGGTCCGCCGCCCGTGTCCCGGAGCCCGTCTCCGCCCGGTCCTCGGCGGGCCGGCCGGCCACCTCCGCCTCCGCCGCCCCTGCCGACTGCGTGAGCCGAGCCGTCCAGCGCCGGGAGATCCACGCGATGCCGACCAGCAGCGTCACGAGTCCGATCTTGACGAGCAGCAGCTGCCCGTACCGCGTGTCGGTGAACGCCGACCAGGAGCCGAGCTGGCGCCACGACTGGTAGACCCCGGTCGCGACCAGGACGGCGACGCTGCCGAAGGCGAGACGCGAGAAGCGCCGTACGGCGGCACCGTCGACCGGGGTCTCCTCCGGCGCCCGGTAGAGCGCGACGAGCAGTGTGGTGAGTCCGCCGAGCCAGGTGGCGACGGCCAGCAGGTGGACGATGTCGACGGGCATCGCGATGCCCGGCTGGAGGCCGGTCGAGGCGTGCTCGGCCATGGCCCAGCTCGCGGCGAGCCCGGCGGCCACCACGGTCCCGCCGACGGCGAGCCCGAAGGTCAGGTCCCTCTTCTCCTCGTCGTCGCGTTTGTCGTAGGCGCCGAAGAGCACGGCGATGAACAGTGCGCCGGCGGCGAGCAGCAGCAGCCGGGACACCAGGGCCGCGCCGGTCTTGGTCTGCAGGACCTGGCCGAGCAGGCTCAGGTCGAAGATGTCGCCGAACGACCCGCTGCCGGTGTAGGAGCCGCGCAGCAGCAGCAGCCACAGGGTGGCCGCGGTGAGCACGACCCAGCCGGAGACGACGAGCCGTTGCAGGGCACGTACGCCGGAGCCGCGCTGCCAGCAGGCCAGCACGAAGGCGGCACCGCCGACCAGGACGATGAAACCGGCGTAGGACATGTACCGGCCGAAGCCGTACAGCCAGCCGACGACACCACCGCCCGCGGCCTGCGAGGACACCGACACGGAGGTGGTCGAGGGGGCGCCGATGGAGAAGGTGTAGGCGCCGGCGACCGGATGGCTGTCCGCGGACACCACCTGGTAGGTGACGGTGTACGTGCCGTCGGGCAGGCCGCTGTGCAGTTGCACGGCGTACGACGTGCCGCTCACGTCGGACGGTTTGCCGGTGTCGACCCGCTTGCCCTTGGGGTCGAGCACGCGCAGCGAGTCGTCCGACGTGGCGACCTTCTCGGAGAAGGTCAGCGTGACCTGGGTGGGTGCCTTGTCGACCACCACCCCCTGCTGGGGGTCGCTGCCGGTGAGTGCGGCGTGCGCGGAGGCCGGCCCGGCGCAGGCGAGGAGCAGGCCGGTGGCGGCCAGGAGCAGCAGCACCAGGGTCCGCACGCGGGGGGCGATGGTCTGGGTCAAGGTGGTCCCTCCCTCAGTGCCCGGTCTTCGGGGTGTACGTCGCCGGTTTGACCGGCATCGTCACGCGGACCGGGTCGGACGTGGCGAAGTGCAGCTCGACCGACACCGTCTGGCCCTGTTTCGGTTGGCGCTTCAGCTTCTCGAACATCAGATGGTCGCCGCCGCTTTTGAACACGAGTTGACCGTGGGCGGGGACGGTGAGGCGGTCGACCTGCTCCATCGCGCCGCCGACGGTCCGGTGCATGGTGACCTCGCCGGCGTCGGCGCTGGTGACGGAGGTCAGCTCGTCCTTCGTACCGCCGTCGTTCACGATCGTCAGGAATCCGGCGGCCATGGAGTCCGAGACGGGCTGCGGCATGTAGGCGGAGACGACGGAGAGCGCGGCGTGGGCGTCGGCGGCGACCGAGGAGCCGTCCGACCCGCAGCCCGCGAGGGCCAGGGTGCCGGCCACCGCGACCGCCGGCAGGGCGAGCCGCCTCACGGCCTGGCCCCCTTGATGATCTTCGGCAGGTCCTTGGTGTAGTCCTGGACGGTGGCGTCCTCGCCGTAGAGGAGGTAGCCCGCGTCGGTCTTCGGCGAGAAGGCGATGACCTGGGTGCCGTGGACGGAGACGAGCTTGCCGTTCTTGTCCTTGTGCGTCGGCTCGACGGAGATGCCCAGGGTGCGCGCGCCGGCCTGGATGGTGGCGAAGCCGCCGGTCAGGCCGATGATCTGGCTGTCGATGCCCTTGAGCCACTTGCCGAGTTCGGCCGGGGTGTCCCGGCCCGGGTCGGTCGTGACGAACACGATGCGCAGCCGGTCCTGCTGGGCCTTCGGCAGCTGCTTCTTGGCGACGGCGAGGTTGTTCATCGTCAGCGGGCAGATGTCGGGGCAGTGCGTGTAGCCGAAGTAGACGAGGGTGGGCCTGCCCGCGGTCTCCTCACGGAGGTCGTACTTCTTGCCGTGGGTGTCGGTGAGGACGAGGTCCGGCTTCTCGAACGGCTGGTCGAGGACGGTGACGGCCCGGTCCGCGCCGGCGTCCTCGGAGACCACGGCGACGGGTGACTTGCTGTCGTCGCCGCTGCCGCAGGCGGAGAGGGTCAGTGTGGCGGCGGCGAGGACCGCGGCCACGGCGAACGTCTTCTTGCGCATACTGCATTCTCCTGGGAGGCGGCCCCCGGGCCCCGGCCGGAAGACCGTGAGCCGGGACACGGGGGCGTCCCTGTGATGGTTCCTGTGGTGCGGGTCGGGTCTCAGGCGTCGGTGCGGCGGCGGCCGGCGAGCACGCCGTACGCCACGCCCAGCAGACCGACGACGATGCCCACCGCGCCCAGCACCCGGGCGGTGGTGTCGCTGCCGTCGGCGGACGAGGTGGTGTCGGCTGCGGTCGCCTTGGCGTCGCCGGAGGTCTTCTCCGCGGCGTTCTCGGCGGTGGTGCCGTGGGAGTGCCCGTCGCTGGAGGCGGCGGACAGGGCGAGGACCGGGGCCGGGTTCTCGGGCTCCTCCTGGCCGTCCTCCTGCGCCTCGATCCAGCGCACGACGTCGTGGTCGGAGTACGTCTGGAGGGCCTTGAAGACCAGTTCGTCGGCGTCCTCGGGCAGGGCGCCGACGGAGACCGGGAACTTCTGGAAGAAGCCGGGCTGGATGCCCTTGCCGTCGGCGGTCCAGGTGATCTTCGACACGGCCTCGGTGATCTTCTCGCCGTGCATCTCCAGCGGCTGGGCGAGCTTGGCCTTGGTGACCTTGATGGTCCAGCCGTGGATCGGCTCCGGCATCGCCGAGGCCAGCGGGTGGTCGGTCGGGAAGTTGACCTCGAGCTTGGTGGTGGAGGCGTTGTCGCGCTCGTTGGGGACCTTGAAGTCGACGACCGCGTAACCGCCCTTGGCGGCGGCTCCCTCGGGCTGCACGGAGACGTGTGCGAAGGCGGGCGTGGACAGGACGGCGACGGCGGTGGCGGCGACGGCGCCGGTGGCGGCGAGACGAGAGGCCTTCATGCAGAGCACTCCACTTCGAGTGGGAACCCACGGGATCCCGGCGGGTGCCGGGGTGTTCGGCGGGTTCGGTTCGGCGGGTTCCGGTGATGACGAGGGGTACGCGCGCGGGGGCGTGACCGGTCACGAGAGCGCGAACAGGCACACGGGTGCGCGGATGCGCGCCGCACGACGGCGGCCCCTCGGCTCACCGGGCGTGGGTCCACGGAACGTGGGTCCACGGCAGGTGAGCGCACCGGAGCGGGACCACGCGAGGTGGGTCCGCCGGGAGTGGAGAGGTGGTCGCGTCGCGTCAGGCGGCGAGAAGGAGCGTGGCGGCGGCGGGCGGGCCGCGTCTGATCACCGTGTGCTGGAGTGCGGTGGTGCGCGGGCCGGGCGGCGCGAGATGGGTGGTGCGCGGGCGGCGCGGGCCGAGTTCGGGCGTGCCCGGGAGCCCGGCACGCAGGGCGCGCACCAGCGCGAGCGCCCCGCGCAGGGACCGTACGAGCGCCCCCTCGGTGACCGCCTGGGCGGAGTGCGCCGAGAGTTCGGCCAGCCGCAGCAGGGCCAGGTCGCCGCGGCGCAGCAGCCATCCGGTGGCGAGTGCCGCGAGCAGGTGCGCGAGCAGCATCGGCAGGGACGGCAGCAGCGACATGGAGTCCGCGGGGGCGGGCACGGCGTCCGCCGGGTGGTTCATGGCGCTCATGCCGGTGTCCGGATAGATCCGGGCGTCGACCAGCATCCGGTAGGCCCGGGCGGGGCTGATCGCCGCCGCCGTGGTCCCGCACGCGATCCGGGCCGCCTGCTGGACCAGCGAGGCGTCGGACAGCACGGCACCGGACGCCGAAGCACCGGACGCCGGCGAGCCGGAGCCCATGGGCATCGTGGTGGCGGCCGTGGCGGCCGCCGTCGCGTGCCGGCCCAGTCCGAACAGGGTGTGCAGGACGGCCTGGCCGAGCGCGAGCAGCGCGACGATCCCCGGCAGCGACCGCTCGCGTCCGGCGAGCGGCACGGCCACCAGGACGACCCCCAGGAACGCCGCGCCCAGCGTCCACAGCGGAACCGCGGCGCAGGAGGCGAGGGTGTGCCCGGCCGCGGCCAGCACGACACAGACCGCGGCGAACACCGCGGCCCGCAGGACCCGCAGAACGGGTCCGGAGCGTGCCGTGCGTGGGTGGGGGGCAGTCATGGCGGGCTCATCATCGCACCGGCCCTCCGGCCGCCGTACGGCAGGTCCGCAAGATGAGGTACGACCAGAAGGTCACCCTCTGGTACCGGGCGCCCCACATACACCGCCGGTTGCGCGTGGCGCATCGCCCGTATGGGCGGCATCACGTCAACTGTGTGCTTACACACGACCACGGGCGGCAATACGTAACGGTATGTCGAGCCGCGGCCGGGAGGCTGGAGCATGAGCATCTGGTGGTCACTCCATTTGCGGCGCGAGGCTGCGAGCGTTCCGCTCGCCCGGCGCCTGCTGCTCGGCACGATGGAGTCGGCGGGGGTCGACCCCGACATCTCCTACGACCTGTCCGTGGCCCTCAGCGAGGCCTGCGCGAACGCCGTCGAGCACGGCGGGCACACCGGGCACGGTGAGTCCTCGGAGGCGTACCGCGTCACCGCCTACCTCGACGGCGAGAAGTGCCGGATCGAGGTGGCCGACTCGGGCCCCGGTTTCGCCCGCGCCCAGGCCGCCGTCCGGCCCGCGCCCGCTCCCGTCGGGGCCGAGCACGGCCGCGGTCTGTGTCTCATCCAGGAACTCGCCGACCACGTCCACATCGGCAACGAGCCGGGCAGGGGCGGCGCGGTGGTGCGGTTCGACAAGATCCTCAAGTGGAAGACGGACCCGTCACTGCTGACGGCCTAGGCGCTACCGGAGTTCCGCCCGGCCGGCACCCCACCGCCCGGGAGGCGGCGGGTTCCGGACCTTCCGGATTCCCAGCCCGCGCACAGCACACGCCCAGGACGTTGACTGGCTCCCTTCCTAGTTTCATGTCCATGACGGGAAAGCACGGGAACACCACGATCACCAGGCGCCGCGCCCTCGCAGTCACCGGAGGCACGGTCGCGGCCGGCGGCCTGGCCGTCGCCGGCTACCAGTCGGCCTTCGCGGACGAGGCGACCGCGGCCGACGCCTCCGCCACGGCCGCCTCCACCGCCGCCACCTGCATGACCCTGATGCCGAGCGTCACCGAAGGGCCGTACTACCTCGACGGCGCCCTCGTGCGGAAGAACATCACGGAGGGCAAGAGCGGAGTCCCGCTGACCCTGCGCCTCACCGTCGTGGACGCCACCGACGGCTGCACCCCGGTGCCCGGCGCGGCCGTGGAGATCTGGCACTGCGACGCCTGGGGCTACTACTCCGGCTACACCACGGCCAACCCCGGCGGCTCGGCCCCGGCCGAGAGCGAGGACGGCTCGACCGCCGACGACCGGACCTACCTGCGCGGCTACCAGATCGCCGACGCCAACGGGGTCGTCAAGTTCGAGACGATCTTCCCGGGCTGGTACACCCCGCGCACCTGCCACATCCACGTCAAGGTGCACACCGGCGGCGAGAAGGAGGACGGCACCTACGAGGGCGGCAAGGTCAACTACACCGGCCAGCTGTTCTTCGCCGACGACATCGCCCAGGAGATCTTCACCCTGGAGCCGTACGCGAAGCACTCCGGGAGCTACACCACCCTCGACAACGACATGGTGTACGACGGCGGGGGCGCCGCCGGTGGCCTCCTCACCCTCAAGGCCGTCCACAAGAAGGATCCCTCCAAGGGCTACAAGGGCTCCCTGACCTTCGCCGTCGACCCCGACGCGGAGAACACCGGGGCGGGCAGCGGCGGTGGTGGCACCCCGCCGAGCGGTTCCCCCGGCGACGCCCCGACCGGCACTCCGCCCGGTGACGCACCGAGCGTCAGCGCCTCCCCGTCAGCCTCGGCGTCCTCCTAAGGCACGGGGCGATGAGCAGTCCCGAGGACGAGGCGCTCGCGCGGGCCGCGGTGGACGCGCTGACCGGGCAGCTGGCCCTGCTGCCCAAGCCCGGCCTGCCCGACCCGCGCGACCTCGGGGCCCGCAGGACCGGGGCGGACCACTGTGCGCTGCGCTGGTCGGCCAAGGCGCTCACCCCGGGTCTGGTGGCGATGGCGGCCGCCGCCCGCCGTACCGGCCAGGCCACGCCCCGGCTCCGGGAGGAACTGGGCGCGATCGGGCGGTGCACCGAGCACTCGGTCGCCCTCGCGGGCGGCGGGCACCGGGGCGCCCTGTGGGTGCTGGGCCTGCTGGTCGCGGCGGCCGTCCTCGACCCCGGGGCGGCACCGGCGGACGTCGCCACGGTCGCCAAGCGCGTGGCCGCCCACCCCGACCGACGGGCCCCGCGGCGGCCGTCCCGGGGGTCGTCGGTGTCGGCGAAGTACGGGGCCGCCGGGGCGCGCGGCGAGGCGCGGGCCGGATTCCCGCACGTACGGCGGGCGTTGGACGCGCTCGCCGCGGCCCGCTCGGCCGGGGCCACCGAACCGCAGGCCCGGCTGGACGCACTGCTCACCGTGATGTCCACCCTCCAGGACACCGAACTCCTGCACAGCATCGGTCCGTTGGGGCTGCGGCTCGTCCAGGCGGGGGCCCGCGGGGTCCTGGAGGCGGGCGGCACGGCGACGGAGGCGGGCCGGCAGGCCCTGACCGCGCTCGACGCCGACCTGCACGCGCGCGCGTGGAGTCCGCGGGGCAGTGCGGGCCTGCTGGCCGGTGCCCTGTTCCTCGACTCGCTGCCCGTGCCGGTCAGTTCGCGGGCACGGGCCGCCTGATCTCCTCGTACGCCCGGCCGACGGCGGCCCTGCGCGCCGCCGGCCCCATCGCGTAGGAGGCGGCCAGCGTGACCGCGCCCAGCAGCAGCCAGCCCGGTGTTCCCCACTCCACCAGCAGCGAGGTCAGCGCGAGCGGGCCGAGGGCGCGGGCCACCGTGACGCCCGTCCCGAAGAAGCCCTGGTACTCGCCGACGCGGCCGGCCGGGGCCAGGTCGAAGGACAGCTGCCAGGATCCCGCGGACTGTCCCATCTCGGCGGCCACCTGAAGCACCGCGCCCACCACCAGGACGCCCACGGCCGCCCAGGGCGAGACGCCGGCCGACAGCGCGAACACCGCGCACGCGCCGAGCATCACCCAGCCCGACCGCCGCACCGCGCGCGTGGCCGACGCGAGCCCGGTCACCCCGCGCGCGGTCCGCACCTGGAAGGCCATCACCGCGCCGGTGTTGAGCACGAACAGCGCGGAGACCAGCCAGGTCGGCGCGGCCGTCCGCTCGGCGATCCACAGCGGCAGCCCGAGACTCAGCAGCGGCATCCGCAGCAGCAACACCGTGTTGAGCAGGGTGAGAACGGCGTACGGCCGGTCCCGCAGGACACCGGAACGGCGCGGTTCCCGCACCGCGACGGACGCGCCCGGCGCCACCGCCCTGACCACCGCCCCGGACGCGCCCGCGACCACCGTCCCGGCAGCCGTCCCGGACGTGGCCGCCACCGCCGTCCCGGCAGCCGTCCCGGACGCGGCCGGCAACGCCAACGCGACCGCCGCCCCGGACGTGCCCGAGACCGCCGTCCCGGCAGCCGTCCCGGACGTGCCCGCCACCACCGACCCGACCGCCACCGCCGCCCCCACCGACGGCAGTCGCGACAGCACCCCCGCACAGAGCAGGAAGCTCACCGCGTCCAGGGCGAACACCCCGAGGTAGGCCGCTCGTGTCCCGGCGTGCAGGGCGAGCCCGCCCACTCCGGCGCCCACCGCCAGACCGGCGTTGAGCGTCGCCTGGAGGTGGGCCAGCAGTCCGGTGCGCTCCCCGGCGGACACCAGCCCGGCGAGCAGCGCCTGCCGGGCCGCGGCCAGTCCCGACTGGGCGGACGCGTAGGCGCAGGCCGCCGCCACGAAGGGCAGGAAGCTCTCCACGACCAGGAAGGACGCCACCGCCAGTCCGGTGGCCAGGGCCAGCAGCACCGCCGTGCCGCGCGCCCCGCGCCGGTCCGCGAGCCGCCCCAGCTCCACGCCCACCAGGGAACCGACCGCCCACGCGAGGGTCAGCCCCAGGCCCACGCGCGCGGGGGCGAGCCCCACCACGCGGGTGAAGTAGAGCGCGGAGGTCACGTAGTAGGCGCCGTCGCCGACGGAGTTGGTCAACTGGGCCAGCGCCAGGACGCGTCGCGGGCCCGGGGGCGGGACGAGAGGGTTCGTCATGGTACCGAGCGTAGGAGCGCAGTGGGTCTCCCAGTAGGCCCAATACGGATCCCTCTCAGTGGCCCAATCCGCTGCCCGGCGGTGCCCCTCAGCCGCTCTCCAGCACCTTGACCAGCACGTCCAGCGCCTCCGGGAACATCCGCTCCCGGGGCGTCCCGTATCCCACGACGAGCCCTTGCGGACGGTCCGCGCCGCCCGGTGCGTGCCAGTGGTCGCGCAGGTGCCCGACGGCGAGTCCCTCCTCCTCGGCCCGCGCCAGCACCGCCGCCTCGTCGGCGACCTCCACCAGGGCGTGCAGCCCGGCCGCGATCCCGCGCACGGGCCGGCGCGGGCCCAGCCGGTGCAGCAACTGGTCCCGGCGGCGCCGGTAGCGCAGCCGGCACGCGCGCACGTGACGGTCGTAGGCATGGCTGTCGATCAGTTCGGCGAGGGCCAACTGGCCGATCGTCTCGGTGTGGTGGTCGCTGTGCAGCTTGGCGTCGGCGACCGCGTCGACCAGGTGCGGGGGCAGCACCATCCAGCCGAGCCGCAGCGCGGGTCCCAGGGTCTTGGAGGCGGTGCCGAGGTAGGCGACCTGCCCCGGCGCCATTCCCTGGAGGGCGCCGACGGGCTGCCGGTCGTAACGGAACTCCCCGTCGTAGTCGTCCTCGACGATCAGCGCGTCCCGTGCGCGGGCCCAGTCGGTGAGCGCCCGTCGCCGCTCGGGGTGCAGTGTCACGCCCGTCGGGTACTGGTGGGCGGGCGTGAGGACCACGGCCGCCGCCCCGTCCAACCCCTCGGGTACGGCGCCCAGTTCGTCGACCCGCACTGGCAGTACGGTCCCGCCGCCCCGGCGCACCACCTCCCGGTGGAAAGGCAGCCCCGGGTCCTCCATGGCGATCCCGGCCCCGCCCAGGACGCGCGTGAGCAGCGACAGACCCTGCACGTAGCCGGAGGTGATCACGATCCGTTCCGGCGGTGCGACCACCCCGCGCGCCCGCCCCAGGTACCCCGACAGCGCGGTGCGCAGTTCGAGCCGCCCGCGCGGGTCCCCGTAGTCGTACGCCAGTGAGGGCGCCGTCGCGATCGCGCGGCGCAGCGCCCGGAGCCAGGCGGCGGCCGGGAACGTCCCGACGTCCGGACTGCCGGGCCGCAGGTCGAGACGGGGCACCCGCGCGCGGACCGCCGATCCCGGCGGCCGCTCGTCGGGGGACGGCAGGGAGGCGACCTGGGTGCCCGAGCCCTGCCGGGCCGTGAGGTACCCCTCGGCGACCAGCTGGTCGTACGCCGCCTTCGCGGTCCCCCGTGAGATGCCCAGCTCGGTCGCCAGCCGCCGGGTCGCCGGCAACCGGGCCCCCGGCGTCAGCCGCCCGTCCCGCACGGCGTCGCGCAGTGCCCGTTCGAGCCCGGCCCGGCGTCCGTCCGCCGCGTCCGGCTCCAGATGCAGATCGACACCGACACCCGACCAGAAGTCGTCCACGAACCCCCCACATGAGTACCGCGCCCCCTCGGGGACGCGGAGCTGCAACCGACCACGGCCCCGCCACACCGACGGGGCCGGTCTCCGAGTACCCGCGGACACCCCGCCGTCCACCCGCGGCCGTACGCCCGCCACCCGTCCACCCACGGACGCGCCACCCGGCACCCGCCCGCGGCACCCCGCCGTCCACCCGCGGCCGTACGCCCGGCCCCCACCCGCCCGCGGACGCGCCACCCGCCACCCGCCCGCGGACGCGCCGCCTCACGCCTGCCGGCGCCGCGCCGGTGGCCGTCCGCCCGCAGACCGGTGGCCGGGCACTGTCCGACTGTCCAGTACCCGGCCACCCCTACCCGGCCACGCGGTTCTCGTCTCAGCCCTTCAGCGAGGCCATCCAGGACTCGACCTCGGCCGACCGGCGGGGCAGGCCGTCGGACAGGTTCCGGTTGCCTTCGTCCGTCACCAGGATGTCGTCCTCGATCCGCACCCCGATGCCGCGGTACTCCTCGGGCACGGTCAGGTCGTCGGCCTGGAAGTACAGGCCGGGCTCGACGGTGAGCACCATGCCGGACTCCAGCGTGCCGTCGACGTACGACTCCACGCGCGCGGCGGCGCAGTCGTGCACGTCCATGCCGAGCATGTGGCCGGTGCCGTGCAGCGTCCAGCGGCGCTGCAGACCCAGCTCCAGCACCCGCTCGACCGGGCCCTCGACCAGGCCCCACTCGACGAGCCGCTCGGCCAGCACGCGCTGCGCCGCGTCGTGGAAGTCGCGGTACTTGGCGCCGGGCCGCACGGCCGCGATGCCGGCTTCCTGGGCGTCGTACACCGCGTCGTAGATCTTCCTCTGGATCTCGCTGAAGCGGCCGTCGACCGGCAGCGTGCGCGTGACGTCGGCGGTGTAGTACGTGTGCGTCTCCACCCCCGCGTCGAGCAGCAGCAGGTCGCCCGCGCGCACCGGGCCGTCGTTGCGGACCCAGTGCAGGGTGCAGGCGTGCGGGCCGGCGGCGGCGATGGTGCCGTAGCCGACGTCGTTGCCCTCCACCCGGGCGCGCAGGAAGAACGTGCCCTCGATGTAACGCTCGCTGGTGGCCTGCGCCCTGTCCAGGACGCGGACGACGTCCTCGAAGCCGCGGACCGTCGAGTCGACGGCCTTCTGGAGCTCGCCGACCTCGAACGCGTCCTTGACCAGACGGGCCTCGGACAGGAAGACGCGCAGTTCCTCGTCCCGCTCGGCGGTGACCTTGTCGGTCAGCGCGGCCTCGATGCCGGCGTCGTGACCGCGCAGCACGCGGACCGGGCCGGTGGCCTCGCGCAGGGCGTCGGCGAGCTCGCGCACGTCGGAGGCGGGGATGCCGTACAGCTGCTCCGCCTCGCCGAGGGAGTGCCGGCGGCCGACCCACAGCTCGCCCTGGCCGGACAGCCAGAACTCGCCGTTCTCGCGGTCGGAGCGCGGCAGCAGGTAGATCGTGGCCCGGTGGCCGTCGGTGGTGGGCTCCAGGACGAGGACGCCGTCCTCGGTCTGGTTGCCGGTGAGGTAGGCGTACTCGACGGACGCCCGGAAGGCGTACTCGGTGTCGTTCGAGCGGGTCTTCAGGTTGCCCGCGGGGATCACCAGACGCTCGCCCGGGAAGCGCGCGGAGAGCGCGGCACGGCGGGCGGCGCACTCGGCGGCCTGGGGGAGCGGCCGCAGGTCACGCAGCTCGGTGTCCGCCCAGCCGGACTTCATGTTCTCCGCCAGCTCGTCGGACACGCCCGGGTACAGGCCGTTCTTGCGCTGCTTGACGGGCTCTTCCTCGGCAGTCTCCTGACCGGCTGCGGTAGCAGCGTCATCAGATACTGCCGGGAGCTGTTCTGCCACGGTCATCCTCCTCGATACGGCACTGGACCCCCTCCATCGTACGGTCGTACGGAAGGGGGCCCAGGGGGTCAGGACCTGTTACCGATGGCTCACCGGCGCTCACTCGGCGCCGCCGCGGTGCTTACCCGCGCCGCCGCGGTGCGCACGCCGTTGCTCACTGGTCGCTCACTCGAAGTGTGCCGCCAGCAGGACCACGTCCTCCGCCGAGTCCGCCGTGTCCAGCCCGTCCGGCAGGACCGTCCGCAGGACGTGGTCGGCGAGCGCGGCCGGGTCCTGCCGCAGGGCCCTCGGGACGCCGGCCGCCGCCGCGTGCAGCCGGGCGAAGGCGCGGTCGGTGGGATCGCCGGTGCGGTGCAGCAGACCGTCGGTGTAGAGCAGGACCGTCTCCCCCGGCTCCGCCTGGATCTCCACGCTCGGCGCCTCCCAGCAGGCGAGCATGCCCAGCGGCGCGGACACGGAGGTCTCCACGAACTCGGTGCGCCGCTCGCCGATCAGCAGGGGCGGACTGTGTCCGGCACCGGCGAGGGTGATCTTGCGCAGGTCCGGCTCGCAGTAGGCGAACAGGGCGGTCGCTGACCGGGCGGGCTCGGTGAGCCGCAGCAGCAGCTCCAGGTCCGACAGCACCGCTACCGGGTCCTCGCCCTCCATCACGGCGTACGCCCGCAGGCTGGCCCGCAGCCGGCCCATCGCGGCGACCGCGCTCGGCCCCGAGCCGGTCACCGAGCCCACGGCCAGGCCGAGCGCCGCGTCGGGCAGCGGCAGCGCGTCGTACCAGTCGCCGCCGCCGCGCGGCCCGGTGCGGTGCCGGGCTGCGAGCCGGACACCGGCCACCCGGGGCAGCCGCGAGGGCAGCAGTTCCTCGGACATCGTCGCCATGGACGCGCGGGTGCGCTCCACCTCCACGAGCCGGGCCAGGTGCGCGGTGGCGTAGCGGGCGTAGAGGCCGACGAGATGGCGCTGGCGTTCGCCCGGTTCGGCGGGCTCGTCGTACAGCCACACGGCGGCGCCGAGCCGGCCGGCGCCGTCGGCGGACAGCGGGAGCGCGTAGCTGGCCGCGTAGCCGAGGCGGGCGGCGACCTGACGGTGCCGGGGATCGAGGGCGTCCCCGGCGAACAGGTCGGGCTCGGCGATCTCGCGGTCCGCGCCGGGCAGCCCGTCGAGGATCCGGCCGTACGACATCGAGCTGCGCGGCACGGTCTCGATGTGCCCGAGGTCCGAGCGGGCGAGACCCAGGCCGATGGTGGTGTCGGGGCCCAGTCCGTCGCCCGGTTCCAGCACCACCAGACCCCGCCGGGCCCCCACCAGGGCGGCCCCGGCGCGCAGCAGTTCCTGCAGGGCGTCGGTGAGTGTGTCCGTGCGGACCAGGCGTTCGGTGAGTTCGTGGAGTGTCGTGAGGTCCGAGACCCAGGCGGCGAGACGGTCCTGCAGCAGGGCGCCCGGCGCGTGCGGCGGTGGCACCGCGGCGGTGCCCGGGGCGGCGGGCGCGGGCGCGACAGTGTGTGCTGGTGCGGGAACCGTTGAATCGATTCCAGCCACTTTCGGAGGGTGAGGGGCGTTCATGGCGTCCGGCTTTCCGACCGGTGCGTTTTGCTCAAAAGCATCGCAAACCCCCATGTCATTCTGCGCCGCTAGCGGTGTCTCCACATGTACACGCACTCGTGAGGGGATGTCCAGCATTGTCCTGCCGGGATTCCTGGTGTCCATGAGCTACCGGGGCACTTCGTGCGGAATGGCAAAGTTGGCTTAAAACTGACTCGGGTTACGGCCTATTGCGGTCGACTGGGCTTGCTCGACGGAGCGTCACAGCGGTCGTGATGGGTACGTACTCGGAGAAGGCCAGGGGTGGTTGACAGTCGCCCGGAACCTGGTGACGGACCCGGGCGTCTTAGCCACCGACGACCGTGCCCCATCCTCCCGCGTCGGAGGCGAAGAGAAATACGCGCGACAGCAAAACGCCAGACTTCGCCACCCCGCGCCACGTCCATGCTTTTGATGGACGCACTATGGAAGCGGACACAGCCAGACGTTCGGCCATAGGGACCCCCTTGTCTCGGACAGGGGTGTGATGCGCCAACAGGTACGCACAGTGAAGTGATCGACACATGGTGTGATGGACCACGGTGTTGCCGGCGTGCAACGGAAAGGAACGAGCGCTCATGCGCGAGATCCTCGGAAGGCGACGCAGGCTCCTGTCCCAGCGCAGCGACGGGCGGCCTGAGTTGATCGGCGCGGCCCTGACCTTCGCGACGGAATGGCAGTGGCCCGTACTCCCCGGCGTGGCGGCGGATCCGCGGGGACGGGTCGGCTGCGCCTGCCCCGACCCGGACTGCTCGGTGCCCGGCGCCCACCCCTTCGACCCAGGCCTCCTCGCGGCCACCACCGACGAACGCATGGTGCGCTGGTGGTGGACCAACCGGCCCACCGCGCCGATCGTCATGGCCACCGGAGCGACCTCCCGCCCGGGCGCCGCCGAGGGCGGGGGAGCGCCCTGCGCGGTCAGCCTGCCCGCCGCCGCGGCCGCCCGGGCCCTCGCCGTGCTCGACCGCAGGGGCATGCGCCTCGGCCCGGTCGTCGCCGCGCCCACCCGCTGGGCGCTGCTGGTGAAGCCGTACTCGATGGAACAGCTGGGCGAACTGCTCTACGCCCAGGACTTCGTCCCCGGTTCCCTCCGCTTCCACGGCGAGGGCGGCTACCTCGCCCTGCCCCCCTCCGGGTCCGGCCAGGGACCGATCAGCTGGGAGCGCGCCCCGCTGCCCGGCTCGGCCGCCCCGTGGGTGCCCGACGTGGAGGCCGTGGTGGACGCGGTCGTCGAGGCCCTCACTCGTACGGGTGTGAGCGCGCCCGAGTTGTAAGGGTGTCGGGCGCGGGCGGAACGCCCCGGCCGTTCCCGGTCGTTATGTTCCCCACCATGAACCTCCGTCTGCTCGCCCTCGCGGGCGTCGTGGCGTGCGCGGTCGCGCTGCCGCTGGCCGTGGCGTCCGCGGGACCGGCGGGCCGGGAGGGTCGCTCGGCCGTACGCACCGCGCTGCCCGCCCCGCCCTCCCCGGCCCCGCTGCGCGCCGACGACAAGGCGTCCGCGGCCGCGCCCACCCGGTCCCCCCTGCTGCTCGGCGTGGGCCTGGCCACCGCGGCCCGCTGCGGCCCCGAACTGGCCTCCCCCGAAGGCATCGAGGCGCAGACCTGCGTCCTGACACAGGGCGGGGAGACCTGGGCGCGCACCTACTACCGCAACGCGACCGGCGGCGCACTGGACTCCGTGCTGAGCCTCATGGGGCCGGCCGGCCGCACCGTGCAGACGCGCTGCGCGGTGGGCGCCGAGGACGAGCCGGGAACCTGCGAGACGCCCCGGGAACGCCTGCGGGGGAGCCCCGACGGGTACACGGCGGTCACGGAGTTCGCCGCACGAGCGGGAGAAGGACCACTGCTGCTGCGGTCGGGCAGCAACTCCGGTACGCCGGAAGGCAATTGACACGCGCCGTCATTCCGTACAGGGAAGAGGCGCATGAAAAGACCCGGTTGCTGGCGACGGGGGATGCACCAGCAACCGGGCTACTCGAACGGTAACAAGAGATCGGCTGTTCGCAAATTCGATCCGAGGGATTCCTCGGCTATTCGGACACCGACTGGCTTGACTTCTACGGGAGTTGCCGCTGCGGCCCCGCGGCGCCGCACCTTCCCGTGCGGCTGACCGACCGGTCAGCCGCACGGGACGCGACACCTGTGCGTCAGCTGAGGGTGACCTGCCGGTTGGTCAGGCCGCCGCGCGCCCGGCGCTCCTCCGCGGTCAGCGGCGCCTCCGAGGCCAGCGCGCCGGCGAGACGCTCGGCGAACTCGGCGGCCGGCTTCTCGATGTCCTCCGCGGTCACCGTGCTCGGCAGGTCCCAGACCGGCACGGTCAGGCCGTGAGCACGGAAGGAACCGACCAGCCGGGTGCCCTCGCCGAGGGACGAGCGGCCCGCCGCGTGCAGCCGCGCGAGAGCGTCCAGAAGCTGCTCCTCCGGGTACGGCATGACCCAGCGCAGGTGGTTCTTGTCCGGGGTCTCGCACCAGTAGGCGGCGTCCACCCCGGTCAGCTTCGCGGTCGGGATGGCCGCGGCGTTGGCCCGCTCCAGGGAGGCGGCCACCTCCGGCGTGGAGTTCTCCGGGTCCGGCACCCAGAACTCGAAGCCCGGGTGCACAACTGGCTCGAAGGCGCCTTCGGGGTCCAGCAGGTCCTGCAGACGCGGGCCGTCGGCCGGGGCGCGGCGGCCCTGCACCGGCGTACCCGGCTCCGCGGTGAGCGCGCGCTGGAGGGTGTCGGCGAGGTCGCGGCTGATGTCGCCGGACGCCGTGTCGTTCTGCAGGCCGAGCAGCACCGAGCCGTCGTCACGGCGCAGGGCCGGCCAGGCCATCGGCAGGACCGTGGCGAGGGTGACCGACGGCACGCCCTCCGGCAGACCGCCCTTCAGCGGCAGCGCGACCGTGGCGGCCGGGACCAGCTCGCGCAGCGCCACCCAGTCGCACTCGCCCGGCAGCCCGTCGAACGGGCGGTGCACCAGCTCCGTCGCGGCCTGGGCGGCGGCCCGGCCGTGACACGCCTTGTAGCGGCGGCCGCTGCCGCACGGGCAGGGCTCGCGCGCGCCGACGACCGGAACCTCTCCACCGGCGCCGACGGCGCGGGCCGCGTCGCTGTGCTGCGGCCGCTTGGCCTTCGTCTGGGGTCGCTTCTTGGCCATCGTGGGTGTCTCCCGGTTACGGCTCGTCTCGTACGGGCGGGAGCCTAGCCGTTCGCGCCGTCAGGGACGGGACCCTGTGGACAACGTCCCGGCGCGACCGCGCTCCGCCCGGTCCGGCCGGGCGGTCCCACCCCGGTCGGCCTCAGCCGACGTCTGCCGACGTCTGGCGACTTCAGCCGCCGTCTGCCGCCTCAGCCGACGACTGACATCTGTCGCCTTAGCGGACGTCTGCCGACGTCTGTCGACCTCAGCCGACGTCTGTCGACCTCAGCCGACGTCTGTCGACCTCAGCCGACGTCTGTCGACCTCAGCCGACGTCTGTCGACCTCAGCCGACGGCTGCCGACGTCTGTCGCCTCAGCCGACGTCTGCCGACCTCAGTGGAACGCGGTCGGCCTCAGTCGAGGTCGTCGAAGGCGTCCGCGAAGTCCCGGCCCGGTAGTGCCACGGCGGGGGCGGTGACGCGCGTAGCGAAGTCGTCGCGCCGGTGCCCTGCCTGCGGATCATGAACGTCCTCGTGGACGATCACCCACACGGTGACCTCGCCGCGGGTGTCGTCCCGGACACCCCAGTCGTTGGCCAGCGCGGTGATGATGTTGAGCCCCCGGCCGCCGCGCGCGGTCACCGAGGGCGTGGACGGAGCGGGGCGCGTGGGTCCACCGCCGTCCGTGACCTCGACCGTCAGCCTGCCGCCGTTCTCCACACGCCACGCGGCGCGCACGTCACCGTCCCCGGCCATGGCGTCACCCAGGGGCCGTCCGTGCTTGCACGCGTTGCTCAGGAGTTCGGAAAGGATCAGTACGGCGTCGTCGATGACCGTCTCCGACACGCCTCCCCTGCGCAGCTGATCGCGCATGCAGTGTCGCGCCTTGCCCACGCCCGCAGGGCCATGGGGAACGGCCATGCTCGACGACGTGGGCACCTCCTGTGCCACCACCAACGCCACCCCCGAGACCTCCTTTGCCCCACGCCACGGTGTGGATGCCCCATCGACCTGTGCCGGAAACCGGCCAATCGACCCCCGACGACGCATTCGCCGCCCTCGAACACGGACCGAACGCGCCGGAGCACTCCCTGTGAGTGCGTGGCTGGAACTCGACGGTGTGGCCGAGATCGGAGGATGCTGCACGGGACCGGCCGGGTCAAGGCTCCGTCACAGGTCGTTACCAGTCAGCGACCGAGTTGACGCAGCACCGCGCGCGGGCGGTTGGTGATGAGGGCGTCGACGCCCAGGCCGACGCACAGCTCCACGTCCGCGGGCTCGTTCACGGTCCACACGTGCACCTGGTGGCCGACCCGCTTCAGGCGCTCGATGTAGGCGGGGTGGTTGCGCACGATCCGCATCGAGGGGCCCGCGATCCGGACACCCGCGGGCAGCCGCCCGTCGCGCAGCCGGGGCGAGACGAACTGCATCAGATAGACCGTCGGCAGGGTCGGTGAGGCCGCCCGCACGCGGTGCAGCGAACGCGCCGAGAAGCTCATCACCCGGACCGTGGACCCGGAGGGCGCCGGGGCGTCCAGCCCGAACCGCTTCAGCAGCGTCAGCAGCCGTTCCTCGACCTGTCCCGCCCAGCGCGTGGGGTGCTTGGTCTCGATCGCCAGCTCCACCGGGCGCCCCGCGTCCGCGACCAGCTCCAGCAGTCGCTCCAGGGTGAGGACGGAGGTGTCCTCCGCGTCCTCCGGGCGGTGCTCCCAGTCGGGCTCCTCGTCGCGGCCGCGCCAGGACTCCCGGGTCTTCCACGAGCCGAAGTCGAGGGTGGCGAGATCGGCGAGCTCCAGGGCCGACACCGCGCCCCGGCCGTTCGATGTACGGTTCACCCGCCGGTCGTGGACGCACACCAGGTGTCCGTCCGCGGTCAGCCGGACATCGCACTCGAGAGCGTCGGCGCCGTCCTCGATGGCCTTTCGGTACGCCGCCAGCGTGTGTTCGGGCGCGTCCTCGGAGGCTCCGCGGTGGGCGACGACTTGGGTTCGGTGCGGTCGTGCGTGGGTCACCGCGTCATGGTGCCACCGTGCCGGGGTATGCGTGGCACACGAGGGCCGCATAAACGCCACAGATTGCGGCCTTTTAGTCCTACAGGTCCTATATAAAGGATGGCCTCGGACGCACAGTATCCGCTTATGGTGCCCTGACGTCTTGTGGGAAAAGCTGGCGGCATACAAAAGCACATGCACAGCTGCATCGCGCCGGACCGTCGACGAGCGTGAACGGGCGTGGCCCAGTGCGAACCCGAACAACAGCCGTGGATCTAGGAGAAAAGCTGTGAACACCGAGAACGAGGGCACTGCGGTACCCCCGGCCCCGTCCGCACCTCCCGTGCCGGTGGACTCCCCCGCAGCCTCCCCGCAGGCCGCCGCGCACGGCAGCGGAGCACCGACGACCCCGCTGCCGCCGGTGCCGCCGGGCGCGCCCACCGCACCGGAGCCGGAACTGGTGCACGCCGGCCAGGCTCCCGCCTACGCCTCGGCGGGTTCCCAGGGCCCGGCCCCGTACGGCGGCCCCGGCCCGGAGGGCAGCTGGCCGCCCCCACCGCCCGCCACACCCTCGTACGCCGACGGCGGCGGAGCAGGTTCCGGCTGGGGCTCCTCCTATCAGCAGCAGCAGCCGAAGCCCCGCCGTGGGCGCGGCGGGCTCGCCGCCGCCGTCCTGGTGGCCGCGCTGGTCGCCGGCGGCCTCGGCGGCGGTCTCGGTTACACCCTGGCCAAGCACAACGACGACACCTCCTCCACCACGGTCTCCGCCTCCAACAGCGGCGGCTCCGTGAAGCGCGACCCGGGCACCGTCGCGGGCGTGGCCGCCAAGGCCCTGCCGAGCACCGTGACCATCACGGCCGAGAGCACCAGCGGCGAGGGCGGCACCGGCACCGGGTTCGTCTTCGACACCGAGGGCCACATCGTCACCAACAACCACGTGGTGGCGGACGCGGTCGACGGTGGCAAGCTCTCGGCCACCTTCCCCGACGGCAGGAAGTACGACGCCGAGGTCGTCGGCCACGCCCAGGGCTACGACGTGGCCGTCATCAAGCTCAAGAACGCCCCGTCGAACCTGAAGCCCCTCACCCTGGGCAACTCCGACAAGGTGGCCGTCGGCGACTCGACGATCGCGATCGGCGCCCCCTTCGGCCTGTCCAACACCGTCACGACCGGCATCATCAGCGCCAAGGACCGCCCGGTCGCGTCGAGCGACGGCAGCGGCAGCAACGCCTCGTACATGAGCGCGCTGCAGACCGACGCGTCGATCAACCCGGGCAACTCCGGCGGCCCCCTGCTGGACGCGCAGGGCAACGTCATCGGCATCAACTCCGCGATCCAGTCCTCCGGCAGCGGCGGCCTCGGCGGCACCGGCCAGTCCGGCTCGATCGGCCTGGGCTTCGCCATCCCGATCAACCAGGCCAGTTACGTGGCCCAGCAGCTGATCAAGACGGGCAAGCCGGTCTACGCGAAGATCGGCGCCTCCGTCTCCCTCGACGAGTCGACGAACGGCGCGAAGATCACCGAGCAGGGCGCGGGCGGCTCGTCGGCCGTCGAGTCGGGCGGCCCCGCGGACAAGGCCGGCCTCAAGCCCGGCGACGTCATCACCAAGCTCGACGACCACGTCATCGACTCCGGCCCCACCCTGATCGGCGAGATCTGGACCCACCAGCCCGGCGACAAGGTCACGATCACCTACGAGCGCGACGGCAAGACCCACACGGTCGACCTCACCCTGAGCTCCCGCCAGGGCGACAGCTGACACGAGCCTCCGCGTCCGCACCGGAGGCACAGGCGCCCCTCACGCGGCCCGTGCTCCCCGGGACTGCCCACGGCCGGTACGCTGTACCCGCTCCGCCCCTGGTGGGCGGTGGCGGGGTGGGTTGCCCGAGCGGCCTAAGGGAACGGTCTTGAAAACCGTCGTGGCAGCGATGTCACCGTGGGTTCAAATCCCACACCCACCGCAGGTGAACGGCTCCTGACCAGGTAAATCGGTCAGGGGCCGTTCGCGTAAGTGTTGTCCGCCGCAGAGCGTGGCTCCCCGCTGTTTCCCGACCGAACGGGCACGGGAGGGGCACGTCGTCCGGTGATCTCTAGACGGCGAGCAGCACGGCCGCCAGTGCGGAGAAGACCCGTGGCTTCCTCCGACCCGGTCCCGAAGCCTGGCGGCCCATCTCCCACGCGCCCACCAGACCGCCACCGAGGCCCAGCGCGCTCCGCAGCAGGAAAACGGTGGTGTGCACAGGGAACCTTCCGGAGACCTTCGAACGGACCGGAAGGCTCCCCCCTGGCAGCCGTCTGGGGTGCTGGTGGGGCGCTCATACGGGGCGCGGGGCTCACACGATCGGCTGGGCAATCCGCGGGGAGTGTGTCAGGATCCCGCTCCGAAGTGGAGGCCGATCATGGTTTTGGAATTCATCGAGGTGGTCGGCTCGCCGGTGCTGCTCGTCGGGGGAGTCGCCACCCTTGGTCGGGGCTGGATTCCGGCGTGGTTCCGGAGTGACGTCCGCCGCCCCGTCGCGTTCGGTTGGGCACAGTTGGCCGTGGCTGCCGGACTTGTCATCAACCTGGTCAGCGTCTCCATGACCAACACGCCACACCACCTCGGCTTGGCGGTGAAGGCTTTCGGCGGTGTCGTGATGCTGTTCGGCTTCTGGCTGTTCGACGTGGCTGACTGGGCACCGCGGCGACGCTGATCCTTCCCTGACTCTCCACCGCGCCGCCGGAGATCGCTGAGCACCTGACGGCACGGCGCGCTTCGGGCGCCAGCGGAATCACGGGTGTTCGCCGAGTTGCAGGAGACCGGCCACGGAGAAGCAGAGGGCGCCGGTCAGGGTGCCCCAGTTGGCGATTCCGGAGTTGATCAGGCTGCCGTCGGTCGGGCGGGTGAAGGCGGCGAGCGCCGAGACCATGAACAGAAGTGAGCCGAGCTGGTTGACGGCGACGATCCACCAGCCGAGGTCGCGCGGGTGGAAGCAGGGCCAGTGCCGGCCGTGGCAGATCTCCACGAAGGCCAGGTGGCCGGAGATCAGGAAGAGGACGCAGCCGATCACGTCGGGCGCCCAGACGAGCCGGTTGACCTGCTGGGCGGTCAGGCCGTGCAGGAAGGAGTCCAGCAGGTTGACGGCGAAGACGAGTGTGCCCGCGAAGAGGACGAACGTGCTCAGCCAGTCCACTCGCGTCGGCTCATAGCTCCACCACCGCCAGTGACGGGTGATCAGCCGCCCCTCGCCTCCCGGAACATGGCGCGGCGCGTTGATCACCTGGAGCAGCGAGACGTACCCGCCGGTGTTGAAGAACAGGCCGCCCGCGAAGTAGACCGAGGCGCACACGGTGGCGTCGCCGGAGGCGAACTGGGCGACGGACGCGCCGGCCGCGAAGAGCGCCCCGCCGAGGACGAAGGCGATGGCTGCGACGGCGTTGAGTCTGCGCAGCCGGGTGAGGGAGAGGTCGTCCGCACGGGTGTGCCGGCCGGCTGCCCCGCCGGGGGGACGGACGGCGAGCACACCGCGGCGCCGCGCGAGCCGGGAGTCCCACACAGCGGTACCGCCACCGGGAACGTGCCAGGTGAGGCGGGTGGTGAACGGTCCTGCGCCCTCGGCGCGCTGCTCGGGCTGACCCACGGGCCGAGCCTAGACCGCGGACCGGATCGGAAGACGGCCGAAACGCCGTCGCCCCAACCCGCCGCCGCGGGCCGCGGGCCGCGGGCCGAGGGAGCGGGACACTGCCCGGTGGCCCGGTGGCCCGGTGGCCCGGTGGCCCGGTGGCCCGGTGGCCCGGTGGCCCGGTGGCCCGGTGGCCCGGTGGCCCGGTGGCCCGGTGGCCCGGTGGGCGGCCCGCTCCCCCGGGCGGGGACGGCGGTGACACCGCCTCCCCCGGGCGGGGACGCCGGTGACACCGCGCCCACCGAGCACCGCGTCCTACAGCTCGTAGTCCGCCGCCAGTTCCTCCCAGGGGACGTCTCGCAGGGCGGTGTCGGCGTCGCAGGCCGTCGGGACGTGGGGGGTGGGCTGGAACCAGACGACGGTGAGGGACGAGCGGTACAGGTCCGGGTCGTGGGCGGGGTCCACCGGTGCGGAGCGGAACGCGCCCACGCAGGCCACGGGCGGCAGCAGTTCGACCGGGCCGAGGGCGCCCGCGTACTGGTCCGGGTTTTCGCGTGCGGGTGGGACGAGGTGGACCCGGGACAGCGGGAAGGCGCGTCGGGCGGTCGCCAGGAGGTCCGTGACGCGCCGGTCGTTGACGGGCCGGCAGGGATAGCCGTCCGGCAGGCCGCCGTAGGTCGAGGAGAGCCGCAGTTCGCGGAGTTCGACCGGGCGGCCGGAGGAGAGGACGACACCGGTCAGGGACATGGTCCGCATTCTGGGGCGCCGCTCCATAACGGTCCCCCGGACGTCACGGCCTGCGCCCTGTCATCCGTGCCGCCGAGGCGATCGTCGCGCGGGCCTCGCGTTCGGTGAGGCCGGTGCCCCGGGCCGCGTCGACGAGGGGTTCGACCAGGTCGGGGCCGATGCCGTTCTCGTAGGCACGGCAAGCCGCCCAGAACAGGCGGGTGTTGCGCTGGCCCTCGTGGGCGGCGAGGACGAACTGGACGAGGCCATGGCCGTGTCCGCCCGGCGACGACGCGGACGCGTGGTGCGCGCGGGGCGGGGGGAGCAGCAGGCGCAGCAGGGCCGGCGGGCAGGGTGCGGGGGCCAGGTGGGCGCAGCCGGGGGCGGTCGTGTAACTGCCGTGGTCGGTGCGGGAACCGGGGCCGACCAGGTAGCCGCCGGCGCCCCGGATGTCGATCCCGGGGGCCAGCCGGCCGGCCGAGTTGGGGACGACGGTGTCCGGCGGGCCGCTCAGCCAGAGGTGCCGGCCGCCGCCGGGGGTCAGGACGATCACCGTCGCGGGGATCGTGAACAGATGCCGCAGGGCGAGTTCGCGCAGGGCGGCGGAGGAGTCCGTGCCCGCCTTGGTGTCCAGGTCGACGCCGATCAGGTGGTACGGGGGCAGACCGCAGGCGATGCCGTAGCCGGTCGCCCAGGGGGCCGCGGCGAACAGCTGGCGGACGCGGGCCGGGTCGGTGGAGGCGTCGTGCACCCCGTGGCCCATGCGCCCGCATTCGCCGTGGCAGGGGGCGGGGTCCGGGGTGTCGCGGTGCGGGGAGCGCAGCGCCGGGAGCTTCGTCCGGGACAGGGGGATGACGGCCAGGCCGCGTTCGGCGGCGGACAGGGCGTGGGCGAGGGCCAGCGTCGTGGCCTGCCGGTCGGTGGTGGCCATACCCCTATGTTCGTACACGTGTTCGAAAATGGGAAGAGTGCGTGAGTGCCGACGCGGTCGAGTGGGCCGGGAAGCCGCCGTAACGCTTCCTCCCGTGCGGGGTCCGGGTCGAGGCCGCCCACGGTGTGCCGCCGTGCCCTGTCCTGTGGCTCGGGTGACGGACGGGGTTCATCGACCTGTCATCACGCTTGAGGGCGAAAAGCGGCTTCCGGGGTGGTTCGCCGGGGATTCGGTGGGCGACTCTGGAGTCGCGACCTCGTGCACAGCGCCGAGGCGGTCGGCCAACCGCCTTGCCATAAGCCGTACTTCACCCGCCCCGGCCATCCGGCCGGTGCGCAACGTGGTCTGGAGGAACCACAGGGCAAGCATCCGAACCGCCCGCGTCATCGCCGCCGTCTCCGCCCTTCCGCTCGCGGTCGCCCTTCGGCGGCGTCACGGCGGCTGACAACGGCGCCTTCGCGGACAACGGATCGAACGCGGGCGTGGCGACCGTCACCGGCAGCGGGGTCGGGCACGGCAACCGGGGCACTCGTCCACCACGCGGCAGCAGGCGGTGGGCTCCGGTGCCTCGAACCAGAGCGACACCACCCAGGCCAACGGCTCCGCGATCACGGCCTTCAAACCAGGGGAACGGCAACACGTCCGCCGTCCCGGCGGTGGCCCCCTGTTCGAACACACCGCCCACCTCCTGGGCCGGGTCGGCCCCACGCGCGCTCACGCCCACCGCCGAGCCGTATTGACACTCCACGTCATCTGACGGACAGTCAGAAACCTTGTGGCGTACCGGCATCCGGAGGGCTGGCCCGTGGAGCACGACGATCGTGACGCCCTTTTCGCGCGGCTGAAGATCTTTGAAGGGCAGCCGGCCGCCGTCGCCGGGCGGGGCCGGGACCCCGTCAACCTGCCGATGATCCGCCACTGGTGCGAGGCGATGGGCGACACGGACCCGGCGTACACCGGCCCGGACGCCGTCGCCCCGCCCACCATGCTCCAGGTGTGGACCATGGCCGGCCTCTCCGGGCACGCGGACCGGTCGGGGCCGTACGACGAACTGCTCGGTCTGCTCGACGCGGCCGGCTGCACCTCGGTCGTCGCCACCGACAGCGAGCAGGAGTACGCGCGACCCCTGCGGCCCGGGGACGAGATCACCTTCGACACGGTGATCGAGTCGGTGTCGCAGCGGAAGACGACCAGGCTCGGCACCGGGTACTTCGTCACCACCCGCACGGACGTCCGCGTCGGCCCCGACCTGGTGGGCACGCACCGCTTCCGCATCCTCAAGTACGCCCCGGCGAACCGGAGTCCGAAGACAGCCGCCCGCCGCCCCCGTCCCGTCGTCAACCGGGACAACGCCGGCTTCTGGGAGGGCGTCCGGCACCACCGGCTGCTCGTCCAGCGCTGCACCGGCTGCGGCACCCCGCGTCATCCCTGGCTGCCCGGCTGCAACACCTGCGGCTGCCCGGACTGGGACACCGTCGAGGCGGGCGGCGAGGGGACCGTCTACTCGTACGTCGTCATGCACCACCCGCCCTTCCCCGCCTTCGCGCCGGCCGCCGACCGGGAATCCGGCGCGGCGGGGCCGTACGCGGTCGGGCTGATCGAGCTGCCGGAAGGGGTGCGGATGATCAGCAACGTGATCGGAGTGCCGTACGACAAAGTGCGGATCGGCATGCCGGTGCGGCTCGAATTCCAGGCGTATGACGAGGAGTTGACGCTCCCCGTCTTCCGCGCCCGCGAGGAGTCGGCGTGAGGCCCGGCGAGCGGCTGCCCCCGCTGGAGATCCCGGTCACCCGCACGCTGATCGTCGCCGGTGCCCTCGCCTCGCGCGACTACCAGGACGTCCACCACGACGCGGAGGCCGCCCGGCGCAAGGGCTCTCCGGACGTCTTCATGAACATCCTCACGACGAACGGCCTCGTCGGCCGCTACGTCACCGACCACCTGGGGCCGGGCGCGACCCTGCGCCGGGTGGCGATCCGGCTGGGCGCGCCCAACTACCCGGGCGACACCATGGTGTTGCGGGGGACGGTCGAGGAGGCCGACGGCCGGACGGCGACGGTACGGGTTGTCGGCGCGAACGGCATCGGCACCCATGTGACCGGCACCGTGACGGTCACCCTCCCGGCGGGGGAGGCCCGGTGAGCGTGCGGGGCGGGGACGGCCTCGGCGGTCGCGCGGCCATCGTCGGTGTCGGGGCCACCGAGTTCTCCAAGGACTCGGGGCGCAGCGAGCTGCGGCTGGCGGCGGAGGCGGTGCGGGCCGCCCTGGACGACGCGGGGCTGAGCCCGGCGGACGTCGACGGGCTGGTCACCTTCACGATGGACACCAGCCCGGAGATCACCGTGGCCCAGGCCTGCGGGATGGGCGAGCTGTCGTTCTTCTCGCGCGTGCACTACGGCGGCGGGGCGGCCTGCGCGACCGTCCAGCAGGCGGCGCTCGCCGTCGCCACCGGCGTGGCCGAGGTGGTGGTCTGCTACCGCGCCTTCAACGAACGCTCGGGCCGCCGGTTCGGCTCCGGGGTGCAGCACCGCGAACCGTCCGCCGAGGGCGCGGCGCTCGGCTGGTCCCTGCCCTTCGGGCTGCTCACGCCGGCCTCCTGGGTGGCGATGGCGGCCCAGCGGTATCTGCACGCGTACGGACTGACCCCGGAGGCGTTCGGGCACGTGGCCGTCGTGGACCGCGGGTACGCGGCGACCAACCCCGCCGCGTACTTCCACGGCCGGCCCATCACCCTCGCCGACCACGCGGCCTCCCGCTGGATCGTGGAGCCGCTGCGCCTGCTGGACTGCTGCCAGGAGACGGACGGCGGCCAGGCCCTCGTGGTCACCTCGCTGGAGCGGGCCCGCGACCTGCCGCGACCGCCCGCCGTCGTCGCGGCCGCCGCGCAGGGCGCGGGGCGCGGACAGGAGCAGATGACCAGCTTCTACCGCGACGACCTCACCGGCCTGCCCGAGACGGGCCTCGTCGCCCGGCAGCTGTGGCGCACCTCCGGGCTCGGCCCGGCCGACATCGACGTGGGCATCCTCTACGACCACTTCACCCCGTTCGTACTGATGCAGCTGGAGGAGTTCGGCTTCTGCGGCAGGGGGGAGGCGGCGGACTTCGTGGCCGGACGGCACCTCCCCCTGAACACGCACGGGGGCCAGCTCGGGGAGGCGTACCTGCACGGGATGAACGGGATCGCCGAAGGCGTACGGCAGATCCGGGGCACGGCGGTGAACCAGGTGGCGGGCGCCGCACGGGTCCTGGTGACGGCGGGCACCGGGGTGCCGACCTCGGGACTGGTGCTGACGTCCGCGGGATGACGGCCGGGGCCTCGGCGGGAGGAAGGGCGGCCGGGACCTCGGCGGGATGACGGCCGGGGGCCCCAGCGGGGTGACGGGCGGCCCGGGCCTTTCCGGGTGACCCCCCAGCGGTGAACCCGCAGTACGCGTCGCCCGCTCGTCCACCTTCAGGAGGTGCAGCCGGCCCCGCCCCTACAACCTGAGGGGGACGCGTCTTCGGCACCTGCGGCCGATCCGCCGCACGGCCCCCCGCTCATAACTTGGATTCATGACCACACCCGTCTGCACCAGCGCTTCGGACGTCGCGACGCGGGCGACGCAGACCCGCCCGCACCCGGCGTACCCCACGTTCTCCTCCTACGTGAGGGCCCGCCGGCCCGTGCTGCTGCGTACCGCCCGGTCGCTCACCGCGAACCCGAGCGACGCCGAGGACCTGTTGCAGACCGCGCTCACCAAGACGTACGTCGCCTGGGAGCGCATCGAGGACCGCCGCGCCCTGGACGGCTACGTGCGCCGGGCGCTGCTCAACACCCGCACCTCGCAGTGGCGCAAGCGCAGGGTCGACGAGTTCGCCTGCGACGAGCTGCCCGAACCCGAGCCGCTGCCGGCCGGGGGCGACCCGGCGGAGCAGCAGGCGCTGCGGGACGCGATGTGGCGGGCGATCATGAAGCTGCCCGACCGGCAGCGGGCGATGGTGGTCCTGCGCTACTACGAGGATCTCAGCGAGGTCCAGACGGCCGAGGTGCTCGGCGTCTCCGTGGGCACGGTGAAGTCGGCGGTGTCGCGGGCGCTCGGGAAACTCCGCGACGACACCGAGCTCGGCCTCGTCCGCCAGTGACGGCCCGACCACCTCGCGGGGAGCGCCGCTCACCGTGTGAACGCAACGTGACGTGATCGATCCCCCGGGCCTAGTGACATACCGCGCGGTATGTGAGCAGAATCAGCGCAACCCTTACTACCGCGTAGGCAATGTCGCCCCGGGAGGACGCCGTGCTGAGCACGATGCAGGACGTACCGCTGCTGATCTCGAGGATCCTGACCCACGGGTCCACGGTCCACGGGACATCACAGGTGACCACCTGGACCGGTGAGGGTGAGCCGCACCGGCGTTCCTTCGCCGAGATCGGCGCGCGGGCGGCCCAGCTGGCACACGCCCTGCGCGAGGACCTCTCCGTCGCCGACGACGAGCGGGTCGCGACCCTCGCCTGGAACAACGCCGAGCACGTCGAGGCGTACTTCGCGATCCCGTCCATGGGCGCGGTCCTGCACACCCTCAACCTGCGGCTGCCGGCCGAGCAGCTCGCCTGGATCGTCAACCACGCCGCCGACCGGGTGATCATCGTCAACGGTTCGCTGATCCCCCTGCTCGTGCCGCTCCTGCCCAAGCTGCCGACGGTCGAGCACCTCGTCGTGTACGGTCCCGGCGACCGCGCCCCCCTCGAAGGCTCGCATCCGCGCGTGCACGAGTACGAGAACCTCCTCGCCGGCAAGCCGGCCACGTACGACTGGCCGGAGCTCGACGAACGCCGGGCCGCCGCCATGTGCTACACCTCCGGCACCACGGGCGACCCCAAGGGCGTGGTGTACAGCCACCGGTCGATCTACCTGCACTCCATGCAGGTCAACATGGCCCAGTCCATGGGTCTCACCGACCAGGACACCTCCCTCGTCGTGGTCCCCCAGTTCCACGTCAACGCCTGGGGCCTGCCGCACGCCACCTTCATGACCGGCGTCAACATGCTGATGCCGGACCGGTTCCTGCAGCCCGCCCCCCTCGCCGACATGATCGAGAGCGAGCGGCCGACACACGCGGCCGCCGTGCCCACCATCTGGCAGGGCCTGCTCGCCGAACTCACCGCGCGCCCCCGGAACGTCTCCTCCCTCACCCAGGTCACCATCGGCGGCTCCGCCTGCCCGCCCTCCCTCATGGAGGCGTTCGACGCGCTGGGCATGCGGGTCTGCCACGCCTGGGGGATGACGGAGACCTCGCCGCTCGGCACGGTCGCCCGCCCGCCGGCCCACGCGGTCGGCACCGAGGAGGAGTTCGCCTACCGCCTCACCCAGGGCCGCTTCCCGGCGGGCGTCGAGGCCCGCCTCACCGGCCCCGGCGGTGAACGCCTCCCCTGGGACGGCGAGTCGGCCGGCGAACTGGAGGTGCGCGGCAACTGGATCGCCGGCGCCTACTACAACGGCCCCGCCGCCGAACCCCTGCGCCCGGCCGACAAGTTCAGCGAGGACGGCTGGCTGAAGACCGGCGACGTGGGCACCATCAGCCCCGACGGCTTCCTCACCCTCACCGACCGCGCCAAGGACGTCATCAAGTCCGGCGGCGAGTGGATCTCGTCGGTCGACCTGGAGAACGCCCTGATGTCCCACCCGGACGTCGCCGAGGCCGCCGTCGTCGCCGTCCCCGACGAGAAGTGGGGCGAGCGCCCGCTGGCCACGGTCGTCCTCCGGGAGGGCGCCACGGCCGACTTCGAGTCCCTGCGCGCCTTCCTCGCCGACGCGGGCCACATCGCCAGGTGGCAGCTCCCGGAGCGCTGGACGATCATCGAGACGGTCCCGAAGACGAGCGTGGGCAAGTTCGACAAGAAGAAGATTCGCGAAGCACATAGGTTGGGGAAGCTGGACGTGACCACCCTCCAGTGACCTGGCAGCCCTCCAGAGCCCCCGGCGCACGCCCGCCGGGGGTGCGGGATATCTGACCGAGTTCCTCGATGGTCTTGCGCGCGACTTCCGCGGTTGGGAGGGCGAGCGGTCCTGGACCAACAACGAGCTGGTCGTGGCGGCGACGTTCGGCTCGGGTGGTCACGTGCATCTGAGCTGGACCCTGCGAGCGGCGGCAACCGCAACGACGTCACCCGGCTCATCCCGCTGCTGCGGGCCGTGCCGCCGGTGCGGGGCAAGCGCGGCCGACCCCGGCGCCGGCCGGACGTGGTGCTGGGCGACCGCGGCTACGACCACGACAAGTACCGACGCTTGGTCCGCAACCTCGGATTTGCCGGTGAGATCGGGTTGTCTTAACCCTTTACCTGTTGAGGTGGTTGATGAGCTGGGGCCCGACGACGTCGGTGGTGGCGTCCCACAGCGCGGCTGCGTTCTTCGAGTCACGGGCGGCAGAGGAGGGCTTGCGAACGGCCGGGTAGCCGCTGATGCTGCCGTAGCTGTCCGGGCCGACGTAGGAGTTGCCGGGGATGTCCTCGGTGAGGGCGAAGAGCGTGGGGAGGGCACCGTTCTCGGCTTCGTTCAAGAGCGGCTGCGCAAGTTGGTTGATCCAACCCGAGATGCCTCCGACGTGAGCGACGAGGTTCGTCTTAGCGATCCCGGGGTGGGCGATCATCGATCGCACTGGGCTGCCGGACTGTTCGAGTCGGCGCTGGAGCTCGAACGAGAACAGCAAGATGTCCAGCTTGGAGTCGCAAAGGCGAACCACGGGCTGTAGCTGCGCTTCTGCCCGGTGAGATCCTTCAAACGCAGCAGACCCATTCGGTGCAGCTGTGAGGAGATGCTGACCACCCGGTCAGTGATCTGGGGAAGGAGCGCGTTCGTCACCACGAACGGACCGAAGTAGTTGGTCGCAACCTGACTTTCGATCCCGTCGTCGGTGACGCGCTGGGGGACCACCATGATGCCGGCGTTGTTGACCAGGCCCGTAATGGGCCCGGACCATGCATCGGCGAACGCGCGGATCGAGGCGAAGTTCGACCCGTCGAGCTGCTGCACGTCGATGTCGCCGCGTACTGCGCCGATGCTTCGAGCGGCATCGCGGCCCTTCTGAGGGCCGCTGCCTTGGTCAGCCGCTTCGACGCGGTGGCGGTCCGCTCCCTGGCCGCGTCACGGCGGCCGCGTCTACGGCGGCACCGTGTCACGGCCGGCCCGCGTCACCTCCGCACGGCCGTCGTCCCCCACCCCAGTACGAGCCCCACCGCGGCCACCGCGCACACTCCGCCCCAGCCCCAGTGGCTGAAGGCGAGCCCGGCGAGGGCCGAGGCCGTCGCGCCGCCCGCGAAGCCGGCGACCACGTAGGCGGTGTTGGCGGTGGCCGGGGTCGAGGTGGTCGTCAGGGCCAGCGTCTGGTTGGCGACGTGGGAGGCGACCAGGGCCGCGTGGATCAGGATCGCCGCCACGAACAGGGCCCACATCACGTGCCCGCCCAGCCAGAACAGCGGCACGGACACGGCCGCGACGAGATACGCGGACCGTACGACCCGGGCGGCGCCGAACCGGTCGACGAACCCGCCCGCGAGCGGCGCGACCACGGCGGCCGCCAGCCCGAAGAGACCGAACAGTCCGGCGGTCGCGGTGGACAGGCCGTACGACTCCCCCGTGAGCAGCAGCGCGAGCGAGGTCCACAGCGCGCTCCAGGCGCCGTACATCCCGGCCTGCCGTACGCACGCGCGCCACAGGTCGGGCGAGTGGCGGACGACGGCGGGCAGGGCCGCGAGTCCGGAGAGCAGGGAGCCGGTGCGGTCGGGGCGCCGCCCGGGCAGGACGTACGCCGTGGCCAGGCCCAGCACGGTCGTCAGCGCGGCCGCGCCGACGAACACCGCACGCCAGCCGAAGGCCTGTCCGGCCAGGCCGCCGAGCACCCGGGCGGCCACGATGCCGGTGAACAGGCCCGCGATGACGGCCGCGACATGGCGGGCCCGGCGATCGGCGGGGGCGCGCTGGGCGACCAGCGGGACGAGCAGTTGCGGGACGACGGTCGCCGCGGAGGCGACCAGGACGGCGGCCGCGAGCGCGGTGGTCCCGGCGGCGGCCGAACCAGCGACCAGCGCGACGGCCGTGACCAGGGACAGGGCGGCGACCAGGCGGCGCCGGTTCACGAGGTCGCCGAGCGGGGCGAACAGGAGCAGGCCGGCGGCGTAGCCGAACTGGGCCACCGAGGCGATCCAGGCCACGGCCGAGGGGGCGGAGCCGAAGTCGTGGGCGATGAGGGGGAGCAGCGGGGCCGCGAGGTAGATGTTCGCGGCCGTCACCGCGGTGCAGAGGGCGATGAGCGGGAGGAGGAGGGCGGAGGCGGGCGGGACGGGGTGGGCGGTGACCGTCTCCCGGGCGGTGGTCCGACCCTGGCTGGTGACTGACGGCATGGCGGCCGGGCTCCTTCGGCGTCGACGAGGCGTGCGGTGGGTGTGCGTGGGGCGTTCCGTGGGCGTTCGGTGGGGTGATCGGTGGGTGTTCTGCGGGTCCCGAGTTCGTTTCCTGGCGCCGCTCCCCGGGTCCGGGCCGGGCTCGTTCCTACCGGCAACCAACCAGTTGGTTGGAACTCCTGGGCAACACCTTGGACCGCGACCCCCTTCCCTGTCAACCAAACGGTTGGTTGCCCCGCGCTACCCTGGCCCCATGGCAGTGAGAGACCCCGAGGCCACCAAGGCGCGGATCTTCGAGGCGGCGGTCGCCGAGTTCGCCCGGTACGGCATCGCGGGCGCCCGCATCGACCGCATCGCCGCCGAGGCCAGAGCCAACAAGCAGCTGATCTACGCCTACTTCGGCAACAAGGCGGAACTCTTCACCCAGGTCCTCGGCAGATGCATGGTCGACCTCGCCGTCGCGATCCCCGTCGACGTGGACGACATCGAGGGCTGGATCGACCGGCTGATGGACTACCACGCCGACCACCCCGAACTGCTGCGCCTGCTGTTCTGGGAGGGCATCGAGTACGGCACCGCCGAGCTGCCCGACGAGGCCGAGCGCCAGGACCACTACGCCCGCAAGGTCGCCGCCGTCGAGGACGGCCAGGCCCGGGGCGTGATCAGCGATGTCATCCCCGCCCGCGACCTGCTGTTCCTGCTGGTCGCCCTCGCCAACTGGTCGACCGTCGTCCCGCAGATGAAGCGCGTCCTGGTCGGCGGCGAGGACCCGGACGGCAAGCGGCTGCGTGCCTCGGTCAAGGAGGCGGCACGCCGACTGGTCGCCAGGCCGTAGCCCTCCGCTGACCGTCCGGGCGGTGAGCCGGGCGGGGGGCGGGACAGGTGGTCCGGCTGTTCCGGCTGTTCCGGCTGTTCCGGTGGTTCCAGGGCTAGTTGGTGCCGATCCGGGCCAGCAGGTCGACGATCCGGCTCTGCACCTCGCTGCTGTTGGAGCGTTCCGCGAGGAACAGCACCGTCTCGCCGGAGGCCAGCCGCGGCAGGTCGGCCTGGTCGACGGCGGCCGTGTAGACGACCAGCGGGGTGCGGTTGAGCTGCCCGTTCGCCCGCAGCCAGTCGATGATCCCGGGCTGGCGCAGGTGGACCTGGAACAGGTCCATGACGACCAGGTTCGGCCGCAGCTGCCCCGCCAGGGTCACCGCGTCGGCGTCGCTCGCCGCCCGCGCCACCTGCATACCGCGCCGCTCCAGCGTCGCGGTCAGCGCCAGCGCGATCTCCGCGTGCTCCTCGATCAGCAGCACCCGCGGCGGATGCTGTTCGGTGTCGCGCGGCGCGAGCGCCTTCAGCAGGACGGCGGGATCGGCGCCGTACGCCGCCTCGCGCGTCGCCTGCCCGAGTCCGGCCGTCACCAGCACCGGCACCTCGGCCGCCACCGCCGCCTGCCGCAGCGACTGCAGCGCGGTACGGGTGATCGGCCCGGTCAGCGGGTCGACGAACAGCGCCGCGGGGAAGGCCGCGATCTGCGCGTCGACCTCCTCGCGCGAGTGCACGATGACGGGCCGGTAGCCGCGGTCGCTGAGCGCCTGCTGCGTGGTGACGTCCGGCACCGGCCACACCAGCAGCCGGCGCGGGTTGTCCAGCGGCTCCGGGGGCAGCTCGTCGTCCATCGGCTGCTGCCGCGGCGGGTCCGCGACCTCGACGGCCCCGCCGGGACCGTCCAGCGGCTCGGGCCCTTCGGCGGCGTTCTCGTCCGGCGCTCCTATGGCGTACGACCGTCCGGTGCCCTCGGTCGCCTGCGCCAGCCGGGACTGGCCGGCCAGTGACGGCTGCGGCTGGGCCGGGACCTGCTGACCCGGCGCGTGCGAACGGACCGCTTGCTCCGGGTTGCCGACGGCCGGCTCGGGCCGCGTGCCCAGTTTGCGGCGACGGCCCGAGCCGCCGTTCGTGTGCGGGGGAGGCGTGGCCGTGGCCGACGCCTGCGGCTGCTGCACCTGGGCCGCCTGCCGGGTGAACGGCACGCCCTGCCCCAGCGTCCGCACGCTGATCGCCCGGCCCTGCGTCGAGTTCGGATCGACCGGCACGGCGGCCGCCGCCGCTGCCGCCGCGGCAGCGGCTTCGGCGGGCAGGGGCTGCGCCGCGCGGGGCGGCTGCGCCGCGGGGACGCTCTCGGGCGGGAGGGCGGCGCCGGGGGACTGTGTGGCCTGCGGATTCTGATTCTGGTGGGGGTGCGGGTGCCTGTGCGACTGCGGGGGTGAGGCGGCGCCGTTCGCCGGTACGGGGGTGCCGGCGCCCGGCGTTCCGTCGGCGGGCCAGGGCTGCGGCTGAGCCTGGGGGGCCGGCGGGCCGGGAGCCGCTTCGGCGGGCAGGGGCAGGGCGCCGACGGGCTGGGCCGGGGTGTCCTGCGGAATGCCCTGGGCGGGCACGGGCTGGGCGGGTGCCGCCGACTGGTCGGAAGGCGCCTGTGCGGGCACGTTGGGCCGGCCGGGCGCCTGCCGCACGGGTACGCCCGGGGCCTGCCCCGGCTGTACGGCCGTCTGGTGAGGGTGCCCGGGGACCTGCCCGAGCTGCGCCGGGGCGAGCCCCTGCTGAGCCGGAGAGAGGCCGGGCTGTTCCTGGGCCGGCCGGCCGGGGGCTGCCTGGCCTGGGATCGGCTGGCCGGGGACGGGCGCGCCCGGAACTCCCTGGCCGGGAACCGGCTGTCCGGGAGCCGCCGGTGCGGCCTGAGCGACAGGTGCGGCTTGTGCGACAGGCGCGGCTTGTGCGGCCTGGGCCGCCATGCCCTGCGCGGGCGCGGGGACACCCGGCTGGGCCAAGCCCGGCTGGGCGAAGCCGGGTTGATCCGGACCCGGCTGCTGAACCGCCCCTGCCGCCGGTACCCCCGCCACCCCGGCCGGTGCCGCACCGGTTTCCGCCGGCTGGGTGCCTGGCCGGCGGCGCCGACCGGTCGGCGAGGTCGTGGGGTGCGGTTGCGGCGGGGTGTGGTCCTCGGACTGGTCGTGCGACACGGCGTCGTGGCGGCCGTCGTCGGCCGGGGCGCCCCCGGGAGCGCCCAGCACCCGCTGCGCATGCTGACCGGGAACCTGCGCGAGTCCGGCCGGGGACCCCTGCGCCGGTACCTGGGCCTGTGCCACAGCCGGGCCGGCCACCTGGGGCTCGGGCTGTCCGCCCGCGCCGTCGGAGGGACGGTCCGTGTCGGCGGGCGGCAGGGCGAACACCGTACGGGGACCGGCCTCCTGCGCGGCGGCCCGCTCCGAGGCGGCCACCAGCGCACGGCGGCGGCGCCCGGTGGGCTGCCCGTTCTCCCCGGCCGGACCGCTCTGATCGGGCCCGGTGGCGGCGGGCAGGGCCGGCGGCAGGGCCTGCTGTTCGCCGCCGTCGTGCAGGGCACGCCGTCCGCCGGGTGCGGGAACGCCCTGCGGCGGCACCGTCCCGCCGAGTCCCGTTCCCACCGCCGCGGTGCCCGAGGCCTGCTCGCCGGCCATGACGACGGCGCCCTCGCTCACCCCGCCGACGGCTCCCTCGGCGGCCGCCGAGGCGGCGTCCTCCGCGGGCCGCCCGCGACGCCGGCCGGTACCGCCCGAACCGTCCCCGGACTCGGCGGACGCCTGCGCGGGAACCGGCACGATCTCCTGGCCGCCGGCGGCCCGCCGACGGCGCCGACCGGTCGGCACCCCGGCCTCCGGATCGGCGCCACCCTCGTCCTCCGGCACCTCGCTGTCCAGGAACGCGTCCACCGAGGACCGCCGGGCCCGCCGCCGCCCGCCGGCGGCCGGTGCCTGCTCGGGCAGCGCGGCCGGGTCGGCCTCGGCGCCCTGGCCGGTCATCGCGTCCCGCGTGCCGGACCCGAGTGCGGGAGCCTGGTTCTCGATCTGGAGCTGCCCCGGAACGGGGAGCTGGGCGGCGACGGCCCCCGCCCCGCCGCCGATCGGCACCTCCAGCACGTACGCGCTGCCGCTCATGCCCGGCACCTCGTGCGTCTGCAGCACGCCGCCGTGGGCGCGCACGATCCCGCGCACGATCGGCTCGTGCACCGGGTCGCCCCCGGCGTACGGACCGCGCACCTCGATGCGCACGACCTCGCCGCGCTGCGCCGCCGCCACCACGACGGTGTTGTCCATGTAACCGCCCGCCGACACCGGCGCGTTGCCGGTCGCGTCGACGCCCGCGACATCGGCGACGAGGTGTGCCAGTGCCGTGGCCAGCAGCCGCTGGTCGACCTCCGCCTCGATGGGCGGGGCGTGCACGGCGAACTGCACGCGTCCCGGCCCGATGAGTTCCACGGCCCCGTCGACGCCGGCCGCGACGACCGAGTCGAGCATGACCTTCGTACGGCTGATGGCGTCGGTCCCGACGTCGAGGCGCTGGTAGCCGAGGACGTTGTCGATGAGCGTGGTGATCCGCGAGTAGCCGGCCGACAGGTGGTGCAGGACCTGGTTGGCCTCGGGCCACAACTGCCCGGCGTCGTCGGCGGCCAGCGCGGCCAGCTCGCGGCGCAGTTCGTCCAGCGGCCCGCGCAGCGAGCCCGCCAGCAGCGTCAGCAGCTGATCGTGCCGGGCGGCCAGGGCCTCGTAGCGGTCCTTCTCGCGCTCCCCGAGCGCCGCGTACCGTTCCTCACCCGCGGCGAGTTGCTCCTCGTGCTGCTCGCGCAGCTCCTCCAGCTCGGCGATGTGCTTCTGGCGCAGGGCGGTGAGTTCCGAGGCGTGGTCCTCCTCGAGCCGCTCCAGCTCCTCCCGGTGCCGCCGGTCCTCGGCCGACTTCTCCTCGGCGAGCGAGTCGTAGGGCCGCCGGTCGGTGAAGGTCATCACGGCGCCGACGAGCTGGTCCCCGTCGCGGACGGGCGCCGTCGTCAGGTCGACGGACACCTTGTCGCCGCTCTTGGAGAACAGCACCTGCCCGCGCACCCGGTGCTTGCGCCCGGAACGCAGGGTGTCGGCGAGTGGCGACTCGTCGTAGGGGAAGGGGGAACCGTCGGCGCGTGAGTGCAGCACGAGGGTGTGCAGCTCGCGTCCGCCGAGGTCGCTGGCCCGGTAGCCGAGGATCTGCGCGGCGGCGGGATTGACGAGCACGATCCGCCCGTCGGTGTCGGTGCCCACGACGCCCTCGGACGCGGCCCGCAGGATCATCTCGGTCTGCCGCTGCGAACGCGCCAGCTCGGCCTCGGTGTCGACGGTCCCGGACAGGTCGCGTACGACGAGCATCAGCAACTCGTCGGAGGTGTAGCCGTAGCTGTCGTAGGCCTGCTGGCCGTTCTCCAGGTTGGCGCTGGTGACCTCGACCGGGAACTCGCTGCCATCGGTCCGGCGGGCGATCATCCGGGTCGGCTTGGTCCGGCCGCGGGGGTCCATGTGGTCGGGCCGCCGCATGGACCCGGGGATGAGCCTGGAGTCGAACTGCGGCAGCAGATCCAGCAGTCCCCGGCCGACGAGCGCGGTCCCCGGGGCCTCGAAGGCCTCCAGCGCGATCGTGTTCGCGTTGACGACGGTCCCGTTGGCGTTGACCAGCACCAGGGCGTCGGGAAGCGCGTCGAGTATGGCTGCGAGGCGAGCAGCGCCTCGGGATGGCCTGCTGCTCACGAGACGCTTCCTCCCTGTTACCGCACCTTGCCGACCGCGGAGGCCATCTTGCCAACCGGTCCGCGACGTGTCACGCGAGGGAGTCTAAGCGCAGTGCTCGCGCTCGCGGCGCCGGATGAGAGGGAGGTCGCACGAGGAAGTGACGTAGAACGTGTGTCCGCGTCGTCCGCTTCCACGCCCGCTTCCGCTCCCGCCTCCACTCCGACCTGCGCGCACTCGCGCGCGCCCGCGCGAGGCGGGCGCGGCGCCGGGGATCCCGCGTCGCCGTACCGGTGAATCCCGCACATCCGGACGGGGCGCGCGACAGCCGTCCGCACGCCTCGCGCGACCACCGTCCGCGCGCCCCCCACGGGTGGCCGTCACGGCCCGAGGTCGGGCAGGAACGGGACGAGCGCGTTCCACCGGGCGATCCGGCAGCCGTCGGCACGGTCGTACGTGGCGTCGACGGGACGTCCGGCCCAGGTCCCCGTGACGTGTGCGGTGGCCGGCCCGCCGTAGCGCAGGGTGCAGACACCGCCGTCCGGCAGCGGCGCGAAGGTGTCCCTCCCCCACCGTGTGTTCCGGTCCAGCGCGGCACACGCGCCGCCGGCGTCGGGATGACTGCCCCCGCCGGGATGGCAGTCCAGCTCGTACGTCCCGTCGGCGGTCCCGCCCGCGTGCCGCACGGTGAGCGTGAGGTGATCGCCGGCCGCCTCGCCGGAGAGCGGCGGGGGGACGGGTCCCGCGGCGGCCACCGCGGACAGCGAGCCGGCGGCGACGAGGGACCCGGCGGCCACGACGAGCAGCCGCGCCGCCCGGGGCAGGCAGCGGGAGGGACGGCGGACGGGAGGCGGGCCGTAAGGAAGAGGAGGACCGGCGGGGAGAGAAGAGGAAGGGGGAGGACCGGAGGGGCTGGGGGCGTGACCGACCTGCGACATGCCTGACTAACGCCACGCCCACCCGGACGTTGCGTGTCACCCCCGGCGACACCGCGCCACCACCGACAACGGCTTTGCCCTGCGGCCCGAGTGCCTAGTACCGTAGGACGCGATTGGTGACACCACGCTCGACTGTGTCATCATCTGCACGCACCGATCGCGCTCGCGCGAGCGGCTGTGCGGGAGGCGTCGCCTAGTCCGGTCTATGGCGCCGCACTGCTAATGCGGTTTGGGTTTTACAGCCCATCGAGGGTTCAAATCCCTCCGCCTCCGCGCAAGATCACCGAAGCCCCGGCCCACAGGACCGGGGCTTCGTCGTTCCCGAGCCGCCCAGACAGCTGTTTCCGCAGCTCACAACGGGTACGGCTAACGGATTTCACATGGCGGCGGCAGTCATGTAATGTTCTTCCTGTCGCCGCGAGCGGGCCGGAAGGGCCGGGAAACGGCGACAAAAACAGAACAAGCACTCGTAGCTTAACGGATAGAGCATCTGACTACGGATCAGAAGGTTGCAGGTTCGAATCCTGCCGAGTGCACACAGGTCAAAGGCCCCGGATCGCTCCGGGGCCTTTGGCGTTTCAGGGGCGTACAGCAGCGAAGTACAGCAACCGCGTCAACCGGTACCGCCCATCGCGTCCGACAGCTGGCCGATCGCGGCGCGCACTTCCTCCTCGCTCGCTTCGGCGTAGACCTCCATCGTCATGGCGATCTGTGAGTGCCGGAGGATGCGCTGGGCCACTTTCGGGTGGACCTTGAGCGCGACCAGGAGCGAGCTGCACGTGTGCCGCGTGTTCCGGAGCGGGATGACCCGGAGATCGGCGCGACGAGCCCGGAGGGCGAACATGCGCGTCATGTTGCCCGGCTCGATCGGCGTGCCGTACTTCGTGGTGAAGATCAGGTCATGGCTGCCCTGCCAGAGCTCCCCGGCGGCTTTCCGGTCGCCGATCTGCTGAGCGCGACGCATCCGGAGTGCCTTGAGGCAAAGTGCCGGCAGAGGGAGGAAGTCGTCGGAGTCCTCGGTCTTGGTCTCGCGGTGCAGGATCTCCCGCCCCGCGCGCTGGATCTGGTGATCGACGTACAGCTCTCCCCGCTCGAAGTCGACGGACTTCCACGTGAGACCCAGGACCTCACCACGACGCAGGCCGAGGCAGAGCACCAGGACCCAGGCGGCGACGAGGTGGTCATCGCGAGCGGCGGCATCGGTGAGGAACTGGCTCGCCTCGGCGACGGACCACGGCTTGATCCGGCGACGCCGAGGCTTCGGCACCTTCACGAGCGAGGCCACGTTTTTACTGATCTCCTCCTCGGTGACCGCATGGGTCAAGGCCGCTCGGAGAGCATCGCGCGCGGCTTGGATCACGCGGCGGGATGGGTACGTCTCGCAGCACTCCCCGATGGCGCAGCACTTCCGGCGAGCGAGCGCCCGCTTAGCGTCCTTGCCCTGGGCGCAGCACTGGCAGACGGTCGCCAGCTTGGTCAGCCACTCTCGGACGTCCCGGACGGTGAGTCGGTCCAGCCGCTTGGGGCCGAGGTGGGGAGCGATGTAGAGCCGGACGCACCCCTCGTACGACACGTACGTCAGAGGCGCCAGATTCGGCTTCACGACCGAGTCGAGCCAGTACGTGAGGAACGCGGCCACCGTCTGGTGTCGGGTAGCGACCGGCCCCCTCTTCGCCTCCGCATGGAGGTTGAGCCACTTCTCGTGGACCTCTTCGCGGGTCTTGCCGTAGGCGTACTTCCGGGCCCGCTTGCCGTCCGGTTTGGTGACCCAGACGTAGGCGGCGTAGCCGTTCTTGTACGGGTAGATCGAGCCTTCGCCGTTGCCGCGCTTGCCGCTCATGCCGACCATCCCTGTTCGGCTTCCTGGGCGCGACGTTCGATGTACTCGTCCACGTAGCGGGGCAGGATGCGGCGGCTACGGCCGTCCTTGATGGAGCGGATCTCCCCGGTGAGGACCAGCATCTTGGTCTTGGAGAGGCCGTAGCCGAGCATCTCGGCGACCTCGCCTGTGGTGTACCACTTCCGTTCGACCACAGTCGTGGTCATGCTGCGGCTCCTTCCAGGGCGAGTTGGTCTTGCAGGGCTTCGCGGGCGGTCTCGCGGTTGTGTTGGAGGTCGCGGGCGATGGTTGCGGCGAGGGCGGATTCGCCGGGGGTGTGGCCGTGTCCGGCGTATTGCCAGTCGGCCAGGACGAGGACGGTGTCCGGCTCGACGTCGTCCAGGCCGAGGGCTTCGCGTTCCTGGGCTGCGCGGAAGTCGGCGCGGGCCTGGCGGAGTTCGCCGAGGGTGGTCGAGTAGCGGCGGGACTTCGAGGAGAAGTGGCCGCGGAAGCCGAGCATGTGAGCCCAGGCCCAGAGGCGGCGGTCGGGGTAGAGGGGGTCGAGTCGCTTGCAGGCTTCGATCAAACGGCGGGTGTGGTCGGGCACGTTGTGGCGGTCGAGTTCGGAGAGTTCGCCGATGCGGCGGTCGAGGGTGCCGGTGTTCTCGGCGGCTTTGGTGGCGTACTTGGCGACGTAGGAGGCGACGGCCTGTTCGGTGATGTCGGAGCCGTCGCCGAACGCCTTCACGGGCCGGACGTCGAGCTGTTTGCCCCAGCGGAAGGTGCGGGCGGGCTGGTCTGAAACGGCCGGCACAGAGACCGAGCTGTAGGAGTGCGTGGCTGCTGCGCGG
The DNA here is from genome assembly GCF_056435735.1 of Streptomyces sp. NPDC043878. NCBI lineage: Bacteria > Bacillati > Actinomycetota > Actinomycetes > Kitasatosporales > Streptomycetaceae > Streptomyces > Streptomyces sp. NPDC043878. Next base: position 132,464 of record NZ_JBWKDW010000002.1, on the reverse strand, counting down.
ATCGAGTCGGCGAGGAGATCGACCGTTGCCCAAGACGGCGGTGGGGTGTCCGGACCGTCCGGGCCGTCGATGCGGATCACGGCATGGAAGTGAAGGGCACCGCGCTTCTGGAACTCAGCGACCTTTCCGTACGAGATGCGCGCGTGATCGGCCAGTTCGCGGCGGGTGAGGCCCGCGTGAGCGGCGATCTCACGGCGAAGGCGAGTCGTGAACCTCATCCACAGGTTGCCCGCGTGGTTGTTGAAGAGGACGGCGGCGGCGTAGTCGTACGTGGTCGGGTCGAGGGCGGTGCCGAGCGCGTGGTCGTCGGCGGTGTGGTGGGTGCCGCAGCGGCAGACGCCACGATCCGGCCGGTTGTGGACGGGGCCGAAGGAGGGGGCGGTGAGGGTCGCGAAGACGCGGGGGTGGTCGCGGACGGTGGAGGGGATGTCGCGGCGGTCGTCTCCGGCCAGGCCTGCGCGGATGAGGTGGTAGGTGTCCCCCGCGTAAGTGAAGGCGCAGGAGGGGCAGCGGGAAGCGCGGCGGTTGCCGCAGGCGAGGCGCAGCCGTCCACCGGGCTCGTTCTCAGTGGAGTAGTGGTGCAGGGTCTCGCCGGTCGTCTTGTCCTTGGCGATCGTCCAGCCGGTCAGGTGGATCGGGTCGGCGCAGCCACCGGTGCGGCGGATCTGCTCGTGCCAGCGGTCGAAGTCGTCGGCCGAAGCCACCCTCAGCAGGTCGCCGAGGGTGGTCGGGTCGAGCAGCTGCTCAGGCACGGGCGCCCTCCCGGTTGCGGCGGGTACGGGCGGTGCCGGTGCCGTGGCAGGCCGGGCAGTGGGCGGTGATGGTGCGCAGGTGGCCGTGCTGGTCGCGGCCGCCGAGGGTGATGGCGGCGGAGGCGTGGCCGTCGCAGTTGGGGCAGATGCGGGACGGGGTGTGGTCGGTCATGCTGGGGTTCCTTCCGGTTGCGAGATCGGGAGTGGGGCACGGCTCCCGGGCGGCGCAGACTTGGCGGTTGAGGCCGCCCGGGGCCCGGTCAGCGGCGCTTGGCCTCGCCGTTGATGAGTGAGCGGATGACCAGGGCGCAGATGGCGAGCGAGGCGCCGGTGATGGCGACCGCGAGGAGCATCGAGACCAGGACCGCGCCGACGACCAGGACCACAGCCGTCCCACCACCGACGAGGGCGACGACGGCACCGGGGGTCAGCTGGACGGTGGGCCGAGCCGCAGCAACGGGCGCCGGGGCCACGGGGGTCTGCTGGACGACGGTGGTCGGCTCGACAACGGCGGGCGGGGTGACGAGGCCGGTCGGTGTCGGCATGGTCGGGATCTTGGGGCGGAACATGGTGGATCTCCCTTCAGCGGTGGTTACTTGACGGCGGTGTCGATGACCGGGGCGAAGAGGCTGTCGGCGATGAGGTAGCCGCCCAGGAGGAGCACCAGGACCAGCCAGAGCGGCGGGCGGATGAGCTTGCAGCCGAGGTAGCCGACGGCGGCGAGGGCGAACCAGAGGGGGACGTCCATGGCGGTGTCTCCTATCGGGCGGTGCAGCGGTGGGTGCGGGCGGCGAGCTGGGCGGCGCTCTGGCTGGAGTAGTCGGCGGACCAGCCGCAGCGGTCGTTGGTGCATACGGCGGCGTGCTTGGTGCGGCCGTGGCGGTCGCGGTGGGTGCCGATCTGCACGGGGCCGATCCGCATGACGGAGTGGAAGTGATCGCGGGCAGGCATCGAGGTCGTTTCCTTCCGGGGTCAGGCGAGTTGGGCGGCGATGGCGTCGGCCAGCTGGGGCGGGACGCCGAGGCGGGCGCGCAGGGTGTCGGTGTCGATCGGCGATCCGGTACGGGTCTGGTGGTCGTCGGCGACCTTGCGGGCGTGGTCGACCAACGCGGCCGGGACCGGTGGCGCCGGGTCGGCGGCGGGCAGGGCCGGGGCTTCTTCAGCCGCGGGGATCTCAGCGGGCTCCGGCTCCGGGGTGGAGGCCGCAGGCTCCGGGATCTGTGGTGCGGATTCGGGGGTTGCGGGTGCCGGCGGATCCGGCACCGGGTCTTCGGTCGTAGGCGAGTGGGCGAGGAGGGTGCCGCCGAGGAAGGCGAGGGCGGGCCATCCGGCGATGCCGAACCGCAGCCAGGCCGGGGGGTGGGCCAGGTCGAGGAATCCGGCGGTGGCGACGTTGGCGCCGAGCGAGGCGACCAGGGCGATCAGGAACCAGCACCAGGCCAGCCGGGACGGGCCATCCGAGCGGAGCCGTCGCCAGGCGGCGACCAGGAGCAGGTCAACGGAGATGGGGTAGGCCCAGGCTTTCCAGCCGGACTGTCCGGCAGCGGCGGCGAGGTCGTGCAGGTGGGCGAAGGACAGCGCTCCGGCGATGACGGCTTGCACGAGGACGGCGTCCGGGCGAATCGAGCGGGTCATGGAGTCACCTCCTGTTTTGGGCAAGGGGCGGGTAGGGACCCGGCGCGAAGCGGTCGCGCCGACCGTGGGGCGGAAGGATCAGGCGGTGGCGGGGGCTGTCTTGGACAGCTGCACGCGGGCCGAGGGCAGCGGGGCAACCGCGGGGCGGAAGGCCGCCAGGGCGGGAAGATCCGGGACGCGGTCGGCGTGCTTGTTGCAGATGTTGACGGCTTCGCGCATCGAGGTGTGCGGGGCGCGGATGCGGGCCCAGCCGCCGGAGGCGTCGCCGGTCACGGCGATGCCGGGGGTCTCGGTGGGGATCTGGATGGCGGCGAGGACGGCGTCCGGGGCGATGTCGCCGAAGGCCATGTTGGCCGAGGTTTCGTCGTTGACGCGGTGGGCGGTGCGGCCGGTGAGCTGGGCGCGGAGCATGGTGATGCCCTTGCCGAGTTCGGAGCCGAAGCGTTGTCCGCAGATCTCCAGGTAGATGCCGGCGGCGCGGCCGAGCTGGGCGAGGCGGACCAGGGCGGTGATGATGCGGTCCCGGCGCTTTTCCTCGTCCTTGGTGGCGAACAGGGCGAGTTCGGCGACCTCATCGACCAGGACCACGACGGGGACCGGGCGTATGTCGTCGGGCAGGTCCCAGATGTCGGCGGCGATCTCCGCATCGGGGACGTTGACGCTGATGCGCTGCTGAGCGCGGATGAGCTGGTAGACGTCCTCCATGTGGGTGACGAGTGCTTCGAGGAGGTCGAGGGCGGTGTCGGGGTTGTCGGCGAGGGCGGAGAACCGGCGGGCGAGCGGGAAGAGTTCGACGCCCTGCTTGCAGTCGATGCCGACCAGGGCGACATCCTGCGCGGCGAGTCCAGCAACGAGGTTGCGCTGATAGACGGACTTCCCGGACTCGGTGGCACCGAGGGTGAGCCCGTGAGGGACGGTGCGGTAGTCGCGGTAGTGGACGGCGCCGTCCTCGCGCAGCGCGATCGGCACACGCATGGGAGCGTGGTCGGTCTTGGCGGGCATCTGCACCCGCTTGAGGACGTCGTAGCCAGTCATGCGCAACTCAACGACACCGGACCGCAGTTCACGCGAGGTGACGCCGTACATTCCGAAGGAGTGACGCAGCCGGTCCGAGGCGGCCGAGACGTCGAAGGCGTCCTGTCCCGGGCGGAGCTTGAGCCGCAGGACCAGGCCAGTCCGGGTGGGCCGCAGCCGCAGGATGCGCGGTGCGCGGGACTCAGGTGCCGGACGGTTGGCCATCCGGGCGAGGGCGAGCCGCCAGCGGGAGGGCGGGACAGTCAGACCGCAGGCGTCCATAACCGAGGCGTAGCGGACCAGGACCCGCAGCGTCGCGAGGGTGACCCCGAAGGTCAGCCAGTACCAGGCGGGGCGCCGCCACCGCAGGATCACTGCGGCAGCGACGACCAGCACCAGCGCGACCGTGAAGGCGGTCATGATCAGGCCGCCTTGGACTGCGAGGCAGCGGCGGCGAGCGACGTTACGGCGACCGCGCGGAAGGCGATGCCGTGGCGCTTCTGGCCGTTGAACTCGTTCTCCCAGGCCGAGGCGACCAGGCCGGTCAGCGCGACCGGGGTCCCCATGGTCAGCTCCTCCGAGACACCCGGCTGAGGGACGGTGAGCTTCAGGATCTCGACCTCGTCGGGCGTGGAGAACATGACCTCCACCGTCATCAGCGTGACGCCGTCCTTGTCGAGGGCGATCTCACCGGTACGACGGTCCTTGACCTTCTTCTGCGGAGCCTTGGCAACCATCACGGTCGCGTTCGAGGTGTCGACGGGAATCTGACGCACAGCGGATCACTCCTCTATAGAGGGTTGGACTCCGTCACTCATGTATATGAGTGACATGAAGAAGAGTGCCTGACTCATGTACATGAGTCAACCCGCCGCGAAAAAGAACTCGCGACGGGCTGCGGGGAGTTGAGTGCGCGTCAGTCGGCGGCGGGGATCCGATACTCGAAAACGAACTGGTCAGCGGCCATGAGCGTGTCGCAGACCTCGACCACACGCCCCTCGGTCGTACGCGCCTCGCGGATCAGGTGGATCACCGGAGCACCGGGGCTGAGCGCCAGCTCAGACGACTCAGCCTTGGAGGCCGGACGCCCTTGAAGGGTCTCGACGAACTCCGCGAACTCGTGCCCGTGGTCTTCGAGTCGGGCGTAGATGCCACCCCCGCCGGGGTTCTCGGCGAACAGCTCGGGGATGTCCTTGACGACGTCCCATGGAAGGTACGACGTCGCGGTCTCAACGGGCGTGCCGTTGCGGAAGTAGAGGCGCCGCCGGGCGAGCACCTGAGTGCCGGCGGATACGCCCAGCCGTTGGGCCGCATCCTCGGGAGCCTCCATCGGGCCGATGTAGAGGACGCTCACCTTGGCCGTGGCGCCGGACTGCGCGGACTCGGCAAGGTAGGCGGCCTTGCCGCCCTGTCGAAGGGAGCGCCTGAAGCGATCGGAGGAGCGATGCCGCACCGGCGGCCGATCCTTCACGATCGAGCCCTTGCCGTGCCGTGTCTCGACGAGCCCGCTCGCACGCACTTCGGCCATGGCCTTACGAATCGTCCCGCCGGAGACGCTGTAACGCTCGACGAGTTCCGACTCACTCGGCACCATGTCACCAGGCTTGAGGACGTCTGCCCGGATCTGCTGCACGATCTCTTCGGCGATCTGTACGTACCGAGGTACGGACCTCTCCCCTCCTACCGTTGTTTCCATAGTCCTTCTCTTCCTCCTATGCTCCTGTACATGAGTCAATCACAGCAAGCAACTTTGCCGCCGCTGCACTCCGTATCTGTTGCCGGAGTAGTGGTGCGCGAAGATGGCCGCCTGCTGGCGATCCGCCGGGCCGACAACGGCACTTGGGAGCTGCCTGGCGGTGTTCTCGAACTCGAGGAGACCCCCGAAGTGGGCGTCGCCCGCGAGGTCCTGGAGGAGACGGGCATCCACGTCGAGGTGGACGAACTCACCGGGGTCTACAAGAACATGACCCGGGGCATCGTGGCCCTGGTCTTCCGCTGCAAGCCGTCCGGCGGCATGGAGCGCACGTCGAGTGAGTCGACCGCGGTTGCCTGGCTCACGCCCGAGGAAGTGGCGGAGTGCATGGCCGAGGTCTATGCGATCAGGCTTCTGGACGCCTTGGATGGCAACGGCCCTCACGTGCGCAGCCACGACGGCAAGCGCCTCATCCCAGCGGGATAGAACTTTCCCTACTTCATCAAGGCCCGCGCACGGCGCGGGCGCGCGCCGCCTCTGCGGCGCGGCCTGCCTCTGTCTTCGCCCCGGCTGGCCGCGCCCGGCGGCGCGCTGGCGAGCTGCGGGCGTGAAGGGGGAGACACCCTCTGTGGCTGGGGCGGTCGGCTCCACGACTTTAGCCAGCCACTTTGGCGCGAGCCTCGAAGATCATGGCCCCAACGTCGTGCTTTAACGGGCAGGTCCACAGACTGCCCGACGCGCCGGAAGCTTACGGGGCCATGATCACTCGCGCCAAAGCAGCTCCCGGCCAAAGTCGCTCCGCCGACCTTGCGTTAAATGTGACCCATGTCACTCACGGCGCCCACTCCGGCATATGCCGCGCCGACGGCTCGGAGTTCTTGTAATACAGAAACCAGGCCTGTTCAGGCTTTTTAGTATTTGGAATCTATTATTCGGAGTTGCCTAAGCAACCTGAAATCAGCAGCACCCTGACCTGCGAAGTTGTCAAAATGAGAATATGTCACAGCCGGGTCGCCAGTGAGCGCTGTAACCCATCTCCGGGTGCTGTAACGTCGAGTTCATAGCAGCAAAAGGCCCCGTCCTTTTGAGTCTCGCCAGGCCAGGACGGGGCTGAAGCGAACCCCACCGGAGTACGCACGGAAGGAATGGCATGTCGCGCACCCCTACCGAATCCGAGCCTAGCGGAGGACGTCAAGGAAGTGTCGTCATATGGGCGTCAGTCTTAACCGGGTTAGGAACCTTCCTGGCCGGGATCGGGACGTTGATCGTGGCAATGCGCTAAAGCTGTTGCCGGGCAGCCTCCACCCATAGCGGTTCAACGACGGCGGGTTTCGGCTCCGGCGGATGCGCCAGAAGTACAGCAGCCAGGTACAGCAACCACAGCAACCGGTCCCGCCCGACGGCGCCTCTGTGCGGCCGCAGCACAACCGGTATGACCGCCGCCGACCGATCCACATAGAGCTACGGATCAGAAGGTTGCAGGTTCGAATCCTGCCGAGTGCACAGTTGACCAGAGGCCCCGTGGAGGAATCCACGGGGCCTCTGGTTTTGGCCTGTTCGGCCGACCGGGGATGTCTGCTCCTCCGTCCGGGTGACCGACCGCGATCTCTTCCCCTTCGCGCACATGTCGTGGGTGAACGTATGCCTGTCACACGATGAGGCAGCCGGTCGGTCACCGCGACCGGCTGACCGCCCCCGGGCGGCGTCGGGCCGGCGTCGGAAGAGAAGGGACACCGGATGCGCGTACTGTGCGCCTTCGTGGGGAGCGCCGTCGCGTCGCTCCTCCTGCTGATCGGAATCTCACCGACCGCGGCCTACGCGGACCACCCCCGTGCGGGGCAGGGAGCCCACTGCCCGACCGAGAACCGCGGCCGCGGGAGCAACTCGGCGCCGGCGAAGGAACTCGATCCGTACTTCCTTCACGACTGGCGGCTGGGACCGCAGCCCCTCCCTCACACGGGTGCTCTCGGCGCGATGCTCAGGGGCTACCACCGCGCGGGCGGCACATCCGCCTACTGGTTCCTCGGGTGTTACTGGCAGACCGACCCCAAGACGGGGAAGTCGGGCTGGTGGTACCCCGACAACAACGGTTTCGTGCTGAAGGACGGTAGGCCGGTGGAGCATTCCCAGACGCTCCGCAAGGGTCAGCTGGTCGACCTCTTCGGCAGCGGCTTCGGCAACTTCCTCGCCCCGGCGGGCACGCCGTACGCCAAGCGCGCGATCCCGCCGAGCAACCTCGACACCTACGTCGCGGCCTACACGTCGAGCTACCACGTCTACCGGGTCCTCAAGCCGTTCACCGTCCATGCCGGGCCGATCAGGCCCTGGTTCGGGCAGCCCGGCCTCGGCCTCCAGTACGTGACGGACTCGCCGATCCCCACGCTCGTCAGCTCGCAGAAACTCGAAGAACTGAATGTGACCTGACGAAACCAACCTTGAGGTGGCCGCGGGCCGGTCCGGTCGGCGGCCCCTCCGAGGCAGGCGACGGGACGGATCTGATGGACAGCGCGGAACTCGTGGAAAGGCTTCGCGAGGCGGACGTCCCGGAGGCGTTCTACGACATCCCCGGCGTCCACGAGGTGTCGGTGCGACTGGACGCCCACTACTTTCTGCGCCGTGAGGGCGACGCCTGGACCGTGGGGGTGCGCCAGCGCTCCCAGGACAGTGTCGTCCGGCGTTTCGCCACCGAGGCCGAGGCCTGCGCCCACCTCTACGACACGCTCGTCCGCTCCCTCGCACGCCCTTCGGGGGCGGCGCAGCCGCTGGACGGGCTCCTCGCGAACGCCGAGGAGATCCAGCGGCAGGCGTGGGCCGACTTCCGTCACGACGGGGCGGCCGACGACGGGTGAGTCCTGGGCCGTCCTTCGTCCCGTGCGCGCATCGCCCCTGGGCGGCCGGCGGCCGGGCGTCGGGGGCCGCTGGTCAGCGACCGGCGTCCGGGGTCACCAGCCCCGCAGGCCGCAGGCCCCGTGGAGTGATCCACGGGGCCTCCGGTTCGGGTGGGGCTCGTTACGGGGTGTTGATCAGGTCGTACGGCGGGACCGTCACCTTGCGGGCGCCCGGGGTGCCGGACAGGACGACCTTGCGCAGGGCGACGTTGTTCTTGAGGGTGGTCTCCTTCAGGCGCTTGGCCGGGTTGGCGATCACCTGGATGTAGTAGGTGCCGTTGGGCAGGTCGGTGATGTCGAAGGACTGGCCGGGACGGTACTGGGTGTACGTGTCACCGGAGCCGACGTCGAGGACCTCGCGGACGGAGATCGAGTTCTGCTCGCCGCAGGCGGTCGACAGGTCCGTGTTGTACGGGTGCCAGTTGGCGTTCTTCACCGTGTAGTCGATGGCGTCGGTGTTGGCCAGGCAGAACGCCTCCTTGCCGCTGCGCACCTCCTCGGTCTTGTCCGCGCTCAGCAGCCGGTAGCTCGCGAAGTCCGTGAAGTGCCAGTGCTCGTGGCCGACGCGCGGGTCCCACTCCATGGTGCCGGTGGGGGTGTACCCGACCTGCTTGCCGTGCGCGTCGTAGAAGTACTGGTAGGCGTCCATCAGGTCCGCGCCCGGCTTGCGGAAGCCGTCCACGACCAGGGGTGCGGGGCCCGCGTTCCAGACGTTCGCGCTGAAGGCGAGGTAGTCCTTGCCCGGCGCGTCGCCGTCCTCGCCGTCGGTCACGGCGATGTCCCAGGCGGGCAGGGCGCGCAGGTCCGGCTTGGGCGCGTTCGCCGGGACGCCCGCCCGGCCGGTGGGCCTGTGGGCGTTCGCCCTGAGCGCGGGCGCGATCCGCGAACCGTCGGTGTGGCCGAGCCCGTCACCGAGGTGGTGGGCCGTGCCGAGTCCCTCCAGGGCGTGGGAGAGCGCGGGCGGGGTGGGCGCGTCGGCGCCGCGGGGGCCGTAGGGGTGGGCCGCGCCGGTGCCGTGTCCGCCGTGTCCGCCGTGCTGCGTCGCGTGGGCGGAGGACCCCGGAGCCGCCACCCCCTCGCCGCCGCCGTCGCCGGACTCCCGGACCGTCACCTTCACGGTCGGCCGGTCGTCGGGCATGCCGAACAGGTCGCGGTACTTCTTCGCCACCGAGACGACGGCCGTGTACTCGCCCACCGGCAGGTCGACGGGTTTGTCGTAGTCGACGGTGCTGGAGTTGGCCGCCCAGCCCTTCTCGACGCCCCACACCGAGCCCAGCGTGAACGGGTTGGTGGAGCAGCTCTCCGGATAGTGCGAGGTCGCCGGGGCGTCCGGACGCAGGCGCCCGGAGGCGTTGTCCGGGCAGAACGTCCCCTTCCGCTTCGCCACCTCCACGCCGGCCGCGTCCTTGACCGACACCTGGAGGAAGCCGGGCAGGCCGGAGAAGTCCTTCACCACGCCCGCGGGCAGCGTCCTGGTCGTCGTGCGGTTGCCGGCGCGGAGGATCTGCCGGGCGACGACAGGGTCCTTGTACGACTTCCTGGTCACCTTGATCTCGAGCGGCGCCTTGTCCACGGTGACGTACGTGCCCAGGTCCAGATAGACCCCGGACTCCCCCCGCCACCGTTCGAGGGTCACGGCCTTCGACGCGGCGACCAGCTTGAGCTTCGGTTTTCCGGCCGTGTCCGCCGGGGCGGCGCCCGCCCCGGGAGCGGCCCCGGCGGCGGTGACGACGACGGCGAGCACGACTCCGGTGGCGAGCGTCGAGTGCTTCAGGCGGTTGCGGTGTAACTGACTGGTCATCGGTTCCTCGTCTGCGAGTGCCTCGGTCGAAGGCATCGGACTGGACAGCTCACGGCCGGCCCTCGCTGTCGGCGCACCCCCCGCGCCTCGGGGACCGGCCCTGTGAGCACCCTGTGAGAGCGGTGAACAGGGTGTGTGGGTTGCCTGTTGGGAAGAAGACGGGCGTTGATCGTGATCCTTCCCGGTGACCGGCACGGCTGCGCCGGTCACCGGTGGGACCTCCGACGCTCTGCCGGGACCCCGCCCGACCAGGGAGATCCACATGTTCCGCGGGGCCCCGGTCCGCCTTGGCGTCGTCTGCGCCGCGCTGCTCCTTCCCGCGACGGCCGCCTGCCGGACGACCGCCTGCCCGACGGCCGCGTCCCCGGCGGCGGCCGCGGCGAACCGGCGCGGCCGGACCCCGGGCAGGGGTCGTAGGCCGCCCGGCGGACTAGGCGGTGCCGGCCAGGGCGGGCCTGCCGGCCGCCTTCCACACGGCGTGCTCACGCCCACCGCCGGCAGCGGCGGCGGCACCCGCGCGGACGCCGACATGCGCACCGGCACCCGCGCGGACGCCGACATGCGCACCGCCACCTGCGCGGACGCCGACACTCGCACCGGCGTCCGCGGCCGTAAGGCCTGTCCTTCCGAGGGCGTGGCCCGGGCGGGTGGAGAAGACGTACAGGCGCAGGAGCAGGAAGCGGCCGATGCCGGCCAGGCCGGCCGCGCCGAGGTAGACGGTCTGCTCCCGGACCAGGCCGGGGGACGGCCGTACCGCGTGCAGCAGGAACATCGCGGCGCAGGTCGCGAGGTAGGCCGCCGTCGCGGAACCGGCGGACTGGAGGTGGCGGCGCAGGCCCGCACGCCGTCCGGTGCCGAAGGTGACGCGTGCGTGCAGCTCCGTGCACAGGAGGGTGGACGCGACGGTGACGACGGCGTTCGCCAGGGCCCAGGTCAGCCGGTCGGCCAGCAGGGGGACGGCGGCGCTGGAGAGGACACCCACCCCGCCACCGCACCCCACGAACCGGACGAAGGAGGCGAGGGGGCCGGGGGCGGACGGCGTCCGGTGTGCCGTGTCCGAGCCGGTGACCTTCGTCTTCATGGCGTTTCCCTCCGGGCGGGAGCCCGCGCCCCCCGAGACCTCTGATCGCGCGGACCGTGCCGGCCGTGCTGGATCAACTGCGGTCAACGATCCCGTTGTTCGGCCGCCGGGGCGATGGAGCCTCCTACCGGACCGGGGGTGGGGCCAGCTCTACCGTGGGGCCCCGCACCAGGGCGACGTCACGGCCGGGGGCGCTCCGCGTCCTGGTCCCGGAGCTCCTCGATGTACGCGTGCGCCAGGCCGGTCGTGCGGGTGAACCAGTCGGTGAGCACGGCGATCTCGGCGGGGGAGTAGTCGGCGAAGTGCGCGTTGAGGCGGTCGTAGTAGGGGCCGTAGAGGGCGTGCACGCGGGCCACGGCGGCCGGTTGGGCCGCCACCCGCACGCGGCGCCGGTCGGCCGGGTCGGGGACGCGGGTGACGAAGCCGCCGCGTTCGAGGCGGTTGAGGATGCCGGTGACGGCGCCCGTCGTGACGTGGGCGTGTTCCGCGAGGTCGCCCGCGGTCAGCAGGTTCTCGCCGGCCTTCAGGACGCAGCCGAAGCACAGCAGGTCGGTGACGTTGAGGCCCAGCCGCTGGGCCATCTCCTGCTGGCCCAGCAGGTGGGCCGCGACGAGCGAGTCCATGGCGGACAGCGCCTCGGCCGGGGTGGCGGCGGGGCGGGGCGTGGGGGACATACCTGTTGCCTGATTCCCTTAGCTCGTGAGATGTTTATGCCGTTAATCTCTTACGTCATGAGAGACATCCATTTTCTCACGGCCGCGGCGGAGGCCCGCCGCCACCAGGAGGCAGGCACATGAGCACACACCTGTACGACGAGGGGCACACGGTCGCGGGCTGGACCGGCGTCGGCGTCGCCACCTCCGGCGCGGCCGTCGTGGGACTGGGGATCTGCGCGGTGTCGCCCCCGATCCTGGTGGCCGGACTGGTGATCGAGGCGGCGAGCGTGCTGATCACCTGGGCCCTGCACCTCACCGGCTGGGGCAAGCCGCCGGGCGTCCGGCCCAGGGAGCAGTGGGGCATGCGGGTACGGGACCTCGCGGCGCGCGACGGGCATCCCGGATGTGTCGGATGCCGGCTGGCGGGCCGGGGACGGGAGCGCGGGCGGATCACGGCGGAGGCACCGGCGCCGGTGCGGGTCCCCGGTCCCGTGGGCTGAGCCCGGACGGGAGGTCGCTGTCAGTGCCGGCGCCTACGCTCGGGGGTGATGGCACAGGCATGGAGGTGCGCGGGGCTGCGGTGGGCGGCGGAGGGTCCCGTGCTGACCTGGGACGGCGGGCGGCGCAGTGCGCTGACCTGGGGGAAGCGGGTGGCCTTCGGGGTCGCGGAGGCGGGTGCGCGGTCGTGCCGGGGGGCGCGGGGGCACGCCTGTCCGGTGCGGGCGGTGGTGCCGGGGCGCAGTACCGGGGCCCGGTGCGAGGAGTGCGCGCGGCTGGACCGGGCGCACTCGGTGGCCGCGGACACCATCGCGGACGACCCCCGGCCGTACCGCGTGTATCTCGCCTGGTTCGGTCCCGGCCTGGTCAAGGTGGGGATCACCGCGCTCGAACGGGGGCCGGCGCGGCTGCTGGAGCAGGGGGCGGTCTGCTTCAGCTGGCTGGGCGCCGGGCCGCTGATGGCCGCGCGCCGCACCGAGGAACTGCTGCGCGCCGCGCTCCGCGTGCCGGACCGCGTCCCGTACGCCGACAAGCGCGCGGCGCGTTCCCAGTTGCCGCTCACCGAGTCCGAACGGGTCGCTGAGGTCACGGAGTTGCACGCGCGGGCCGTGGCACTGGCCGGCTGGCCGGAGTCCCTGGCCCGCCTGCCCTGCCAACCCGTCGACCACGTCGGGGTGTTCGGGCTCGCGGGCGGACCCGCCGCGGCCGGCAGCGTGACCGAACTCGTCCCGGGCGGCGTGGTCGGCGGCCGCCTGGTGGCAGCCGCGGGCCCCGACCTGCACCTCGTGAGCGGAGACAGGGTGATCGTGCTCGACACCAGGCTCATGACCGGCTGGGACCTGCTCCCCGTCGGGACCGACGAACTCACCGTCCCGGTGAAGGAGTTCGGGGAAGCGGTTGCCGTCGTCCAGGACGGGCTGTTCTGACGGCGGCGGCAGCGGCAGCGGCAGTAGCGGCGGCGGCAGCGGTGGCGGTGGCGGCCGGACGGGCCGCCCGCCCCCGGCGTGAGGGACAGCGGCAGGGGGGCGGCCGGCAAGGCATCCCCCAGGTGTTCCCTGAGAGCCGCCTGTGCGTTTCTCAGGAAAATCACAGATTGGTGAAAGCGTGTTCTCAGAGGACCCCGACAAGGTGTCCACCATGACCACGACCTCGCCCCAGGGGCGCACCGAACTGCTGAGGCCGGACGGGAGCCCCGTCCGCGTGCTGGTGGTGGACGACGAGCTGTCGATCACCGAGCTGCTGTCCATGGCCCTGCGCTACGAGGGATGGCAGATCCGGAGCGCGGGTGACGGGACGGGCGCGATCCAGACCGCGCGCGACTTCCGGCCCGACGCCGTCGTCCTGGACATGATGCTGCCCGACATGGACGGGCTCACCGTCCTCGGCAGGCTGCGCCGCGAACTGCCCGACGTGCCCGTCCTCTTCCTCACCGCGAAGGACGCCGTCGAGGACCGCATCGCGGGCCTGACCGCCGGTGGCGACGACTACGTCACCAAGCCCTTCAGCCTGGAAGAGGTCGTCGCCCGGCTGCGCGGGCTCATCCGCCGCTCCGGCGCGGCCGACCGGCGCTCCGACTCCGTGCTCGTCGTCGGTGACCTCACCCTCGACGAGGACAGCCACGAGGTGTCGCGCAGCGGCGACAACATCCACCTCACCGCGACCGAGTTCGAGCTGCTGCGCTTCCTCATGCGCAATCCGCGCCGGGTGCTCAGCAAGGCCCAGATCCTCGACCGGGTGTGGTCCTACGACTTCGGCGGCCAGGCCAACGTGGTCGAGCTGTACATCTCGTACCTGCGCCGCAAGATAGACGCCGGCCGTGAGCCGATGATCCACACCCGCCGGGGCGCCGGCTACCTGATCAAGCCCGCCGTCTCATGAGCGGGCGACGACGGCCGCGACCGCAGAAGCGAGCAGGCAAGCCGCGCACCCTGCGGACCCGGCTCGTCGTCGCCTCGGTGCTGCTGATCGCCGTGGTCTGCGCGGTGATCGGCACGGTGACCACGCTGGCGCTGCGGGACCACCTGTACCAGCAGCTGGACGGCAAGGTGAAGGACACCGCCCTGCGGGCCACCGGCGGCCCCATGGGTGAGCCGGGCAACGGCAAGGGGCAGCTGCCCGGCGGTGCCCAGACCGGCACGGCCCCCGTGAACAACGCCACCACGCCGACCGCGAAGGTCGACAGGCTCCTCACCGGGGGGCCGACGCAGCCCAAGACGGTCGCCGCGTACGTGAACGTGAAGAACGGCACCATCTCCAGCTCGGGCTACGCCAAGCAGCGCAACCGCTACGACAACGAGATGAGCGCCGGCAGCCTGACCGCCGCCCAGAAGACCGCCCTCGCCTCGGTCTCCAGGGACGGCAGGGCGCACACCGTGGAGCTCCCCGGCCTCGGCGACTACCGCGTCCAGTACATGGAGAACCGGGACCACAGCGACGCGTACTACGTGGCCCTGCCGACCGCGGACGTGGACGGGACCATCGACACCCTGATCCTCGTCGAACTCAGTGTCACCGCCGCCGGTCTGGTCGCCGCGGGCATCGCCGGGTACGTCCTGGTCGGCGTGGCCACCCGCCCGCTGCGCAGGGTCGCCTTCACCGCCACCCGCGTCTCCGAACTGCCCCTGCACACGGGCGAGGTGCACCTCAGCGAACGCGTCCCCGAGTCCGAGACCGACCCGCACACCGAGGTCGGCCAGGTCGGCGCCGCGCTCAACCGCATGCTCGACCACGTCCACGGCGCGCTGCACGCCCGCCAGCAGAGCGAGATGCGGGTACGGCAGTTCGTCGCGGACGCCAGCCACGAACTGCGGACACCGCTGGCCTCCATCCGCGGGTACGCCGAGCTCACCCGGCGCGGCAGGGAGCAGGTCGGCCCGGACACCCGGCACGCCCTGGGACGGATCGAGTCCGAGGCGGGCCGGATGACGTTCCTGGTGGAGGACCTGCTGCTGCTGGCCCGCCTGGACGCCGGGCGGCCCCTCCAGTTCGAGCAGACCGACCTCGTACCGCTCGTCGTGGACACCATCAGCGACGCGCGTGCCGCGGGCCGGGACCACAACTGGCGCCTCGACCTGCCCGACGAACCCGCGCTGGTGTCCGCGGACGCCGCCCGTCTGCAACAGGTGCTCGTCAACCTGCTGGCGAACGCGAGAACGCACACACCGCCCGGTACCACCGTCACCGCCCGCGTGCAGCGGCGCGGGCCGTGGCTGTGCGTGGACGTCGAGGACGACGGCCAGGGCATCCCGCCCGACCTGCTCCCGCGGGTCTTCGAACGCTTCGCGCGCGGCGACTCCGCGCGCTCCCGGGCCACCGGTTCCACCGGTCTGGGGCTGGCGATCGTGCAGGCCGTCGCGTCCGCGCACCAGGGCGCGGTGACCGTCGACAGCGTCCCCGGGCGCACCGTGTTCACCGTGCACCTGCCCGCGCTCGGCCCGCAGCCGCCCCGTCCGGCGCCGGAAACCAACTGGCAGTCGCACTCACAGGCACAGCACAGCGCCGCCATATGGGTACAACAGCGGGCCTGACGAGAGTCGTCGGTATGCGAACCGACTCTTCTCCCGGCACTCTGCCGGCGCGGGAGCACCTCCCGGCCACAGACGCCGGTACGCCTGTCCTGGACGTAGTGATCCCCGTCTACAACGAGGAGAAGGACCTCCAGCCGTGTGTGCTGAGACTGCACGAGCATCTCAAGCGCACGTTCCCGTACGCGTTCCGCATCACGATCGCGGACAACGCCTCGACCGACACCACCCCGCGGGTGTCGGCACGGCTGGAGGCGGACATCCCGGAGGTCAGGGCGTTCCGGCTGGAGGAGAAGGGCCGCGGCCGGGCGCTGCGGACGGTCTGGTCCGCCTCGGACGCCCCGATCCTCGCGTACATGGACGTGGACCTCTCCACCGACCTCAACGCGCTGCTGCCGCTGGTCGCGCCGCTCATCTCGGGCCACTCGGACCTCGCGATCGGCTCCCGGCTGGCCCGCTCCGCCCGCGTCGTACGCGGCGCGAAGCGTGAGTTCATCAGCCGCTCCTACAACCTGATCCTGCGCGGCTCGCTCCAGGCCGGCTTCTCCGACGCGCAGTGCGGCTTCAAGGCGATCCGCCGTGACGTGGCGCAGGCGCTGCTGCCGCTGGTCGAGGACACCGGCTGGTTCTTCGACACGGAGATGCTGGTGCTCGCCGAGCGCGCCGGGCTGCGCATCCACGAGGTGCCCGTCGACTGGGTCGACGACCCGGACTCGACGGTGCACATCGTGAAGACGGCGACCGACGACCTCAGGGGGGTGCTGCGCGTGGGCAAGGCCCTGGCCACCGGTTCGCTGCCGCTGGACCGGCTCACCCGCCCGTTCGGCGACGACCCCCGCGACCGCGAGATCCAGGACGTGCCGAAGGGACTGGCCCGCCAGCTCGTCGGATTCTGCGTGGTCGGCGGCCTCTCCACCCTCTTCTACCTGCTGCTGTACAGCGTCTTCCGGCAGTTCGGCGGCTCGCAGCTCGCCAACGCGCTCGCCCTGCTGGTCTCGGCGGTCGCCAACACGGCCGCCAACCGCCGGCTGACCTTCGGGGTGCGCGGCAGCGGCGGCGCCGTCCGGCACCAGGCGCAGGGCCTGGTCGTCTTCGGTATCGGCCTCGCCCTCACCAGTGGCTCGCTCGCCGCGCTGAACGCGGCCTCCGGCGACCCCGAGCACTCCACCGAGCTGGCGGTGCTGATCGCGGCCAACCTCGCGGCGACGGTGCTGCGCTTCCTGCTCTTCCGGGCGTGGGTGTTCCCCGACCGCGACGAGTCGACGGTGGTGGCCTCCCACCACCCGGCCGAGCCCGCCCGTCCGACAGCGCCGACCACGCCGTACCGCCCGCTGCCGCAACAGCCGACGGCACACCCGTACGCCGTGAGCCGCCCCGCGGGCCCGCGGGCTCCGTACGACCCGTACGACACCACCCCGTTCCGCGCCGGTGAAGCCGCGGACCGCACCTGGAGGGACGCCACCATGCGGCTTCAGCCCGTGCGACCCACCGACACCGACACCGATCCGAGGGAATCCCGATGACCACCCACGACCGGACGAGCCAGCAGGGGGGACCCGGTCCCTCCGCGTGGGGGCCGCCGACAGGCGACACGGCGGTACAGGACCACAGCGGTACGGCCTTCCAGGAACCGGCGGCCCCGCCGCCCGTCCCGGACTCCGGTGAACCCCAGCAGCCCTTCGTACGCAGAGCGTGGCGGGGCAGGCCCGAGGACCCCCGCTGGGTACGCCCCGCGTTCCTCGGCCTGCTGCTGGCCACCGCGGCGCTCTACCTGTACGGCCTGAGCGCCTCCGGCTGGGCCAATTCCTTCTACTCCGCGGCCGTCCAGGCGGGCAGCCGGAGCTGGAAGGCCTTCTTCTTCGGCTCGCTGGACGCGTCCAACGCCATCACCGTCGACAAGCCCCCGGCCTCGCTGTGGCCGATGGAGCTGGCGGTCAGGATCTTCGGCCTCAACTCGTGGGCGATCCTCGTCCCCGAGGTGCTGATGGGCGTCGGCACGGTCGCCGTGGTGTACGCCTCGGTGCGCCGCCGCTTCAGCCCCGGGGCCGGTCTCATCGCGGGAGCCGTGCTCGCGCTCACCCCCGTCGCGGCGCTGATGTTCCGGTTCAACAACCCGGACGCGATGCTGGCGCTGCTGATGTCGGTCGCCTGCTACCTGGTGGTCCGGGCGCTGGAGGACGGCCGTACGAAGTGGCTGGTGTGGGCCGGAGTCGCGATCGGTTTCGCGTTCCTCGCCAAGACGCTCCAGGCGTTCCTCATCCTGCCGTCGCTGGCCCTGGTCTACGGCGTCTGCGCCCCGGTGAATCTGCGGAAGCGGCTTGGGCAGCTGGCCCTGGCGACGGTCGCGATCGTGGTGTCCGGCGGCTGGTGGGTCGCGATCGTCGAGCTGTGGCCCGCGTCCTCACGCCCGTACATCGGCGGCTCGCAGAACAATTCCTTCCTGGAGCTGACCTTCGGCTACAACGGCCTCGGCCGGCTCAGCGGCGACGAGACCGGCAGCGTCGGCGGCGGTGGCGGGGGCGGCGGCACCGGGCAGTGGGGCGAGACCGGCTGGAACCGGATGTTCAACTCCGAGATCGGCGGCCAGATCTCGTGGCTGCTGCCCGCCGCGCTGATCCTGCTCGTCGCGGGCCTGGTGGCCACCCGCCGGCTGAAGCGGACCTCGGTGACCCGCGGTTCGTTCCTCGTCTGGGGCGGCTCGCTGCTGATGACCGCGGTCGTCTTCAGCTACATGGCCGGCATCTTCCACCAGTACTACACGGTGGCCCTCGCCCCCTACATCGCCGCCGTGGTCGGCATGGGCGCGGCGCTCCTGTGGGAGAGGCGCGGCGAGACCTGGGCGTCGATCACCCTCGCGGCCTCGGCCGTGGCGGCCGCCGCCTGGGGATACGTCCTGCTCAACCGCACCCCCGACTACCTGCCGTGGCTGAAGTGGCTGGTGCTGATCGGCGGCCTGGCCGGCGCCCTCGGCCTGGTCTTCGCCGCCAGGGTGAGCCGCCAACTGGCGCTCGCGGCAGCGGGCTTGGGCATCGTGGCCGCGCTGGCCGGTCCGACGGCGTACACGCTGAGCACGGTGGACTCCGCGCACACCGGTTCCATCGTGACGGCCGGCCCGGCCGGCGCGAGCATGATGGGCGGCCGGGGCGGCGGTCCCGGCGGTGGCGGCGGCTTCGGCGGGGGCATGCCGGGCCGGAACCAGCAGGGCAACGGCACCCCGCAGGGGCAGAACCAGCAGGGCAACGGCTTCCCCGGTGGGGGCATGCCCGGCCAGAACCAGCAGAACGGCAATGGCACCACACAGGGCCAGGGCCAGGGCCAGAACCAGCAGGGCGGCATGCCCGGCGGCCAGACCGGGGACGGCGGCGGCATGTTTGGGGGCGGCGGTGCCGGCGGCCTGCTCAACGGCGCCACCGTCAGTTCCGCGGCCAAGAAGCTGCTGACGACCGGCTCCGGCGGCTACACCTGGGCCGCCGCCGCCATCGGCGCCCAGAACGCGGCGAGCTACCAGCTGTCCACTGGTGAACCGGTGATGGCGATCGGCGGCTTCAACGGCACCGACCCGTCCCCCACGCTGGCCCAGTTCAAGAAGTACGTGGCGGACGGAAAGATCCACTACTACATCTCCAGCGGCTCCGGCGGCGGCATGGGCGGCAGCAGCGACGGCACCTCCGCGCAGATCACCTCCTGGGTCGAGAGCACCTTCAAGAAGGTCACGGTCGGTACGGCCACCTTCTACGACCTCACCCGGCAGGCGAGCGGCTGACGGTCGGACGACGGGAAGGGCGGTGGCGCGAGCCGCCGCCCTTCTCCGCGTCCCGCCCTCCTTCCTCTCGCCGCCGCCGCCCTTCTCCGCGTCCCCACCGCCCTCCTCCGCGTCCCCGCCCGGCGGGCCGGTGTCCGCGGCGTTGGCGCACAGGGCTGAGCGGGCAGACTCCGAGGTGGTGGTCGCCCGCCCGGTGGGCGGCCGGGGCCCGCCGTGACCGGTCGCGGACCGGGACGTCCGGCGTCCGCCCGAGCCGGCCGGCGTCGGAACGTCGAGGAAGGTGCGCCATGGTGAAGGCAGCCCAGCGGGCGGCGCGGGCCAGTGTCTGGCTGGAGGGCAGGGCGCGCCGTGGCGGGCGGAGCGGGGGACAGCCGTCGGGGCTTGACCGGGACCGGATCACGGACGCCACGGTCCGGCTGCTGGACGCGGACGGCCTGGACAGGTTCTCCATGCGCCGCCTCGCCGCCGAGCTGAACGTCACGGCGATGTCCGTCTACTGGTACGTCGACACCAAGGACGATCTCCTCGAACTCGCCCTGGACGCCGCCTTCGGAGAGCTGCGCCTGCCCGGCCCGGACGCCGGCGACGAGGACTGGCGCGAGCAGTTGCGGTCGCTGGCCACCGGATACCGCGCGCTGCTGGTGCGCCACCCCTGGCTGTCGCCGCTCGCCGGGCGCTACCTCAACATCGGCCCCAACTCGCTGGAGTTCTCCCGCGGGGTCCAGCGGGTCATCCGCCGCACCGGCCTGCCCGCGCACGGCGTCACGGGCGCGATCTCCGCCGTCTTCCGGTTCGTGTACGGCTACGGCACGATCGAGGGCCACTTCTTCGCCCGCGTCGCGGACGCCGGGGTGAGCGCGGACGACTACTTCCGGCAGGCCATGAGCGCGGTGACCGGCTCCCCCGACACCGCGGACGCCGTCCAGGAGTCCCGGGACATCGTCGCGGCCCGCGGCGGCGACACGGTGGCGGAGATGCTGGACCGCGACTTCACCTTCGCCCTGGACCTGCTGGTGGCCGGTATCGAGGCGATGGTCAGGCGGTCCGGGACCTGAGCGGCAGCGGGTCGGGTGCCGTCGCCCAGGTCGGGAGCCAGACCGTCCCGGGCAGCGGGGCCAGGCCCGCGAGGTGTCTGACGACCGCGTGGAGTCCCGGGTGGGGGTTCGTCCCGCGGAACATGAGGGAGAGCGGGTAGGCGAGCGCCGGGTTCACGATCGGGATGCGGCGCAGGTCGTGGCCGGCCGGCCAGAGGTACCGGTCGCGCGCGCCGACGAGGGTGGCCAGGTCGGCGGAGTCCGCGAGGGCGTCGAGGAGCACCTCGTCACCGAAGTTCGGGCCCGCGGTGTCGACGCCGAGGTCGAACGCGGTGCTGAGCTGGTCGTAGAAGTCCGCCCATTCGCTGCCCGGTGCGATACCGGGCACCCGGATGCGGAGCCCGCGCAGTTGGTGCGGGGTCAGCGCGCGGGCGGAGGCGAGGGGGTGCCCGGGGCCGACGAGGAGTTCCAGCGGGGAGTGGAAGGCGTGGATCATGCGCACGTCGGGCGGCAGTGCGGCGGGATCGGTGACGCTGCGGAACGAGGCGTCGATCTCGCCCGCCCGGACGGCGGCGGCCACCACCCGGGGGTCGTCGACCCTGAGGGTGACCACGTCGAGGTCGGTTCCGGGATGCGCCCGCCAGTAGTCGTGCAGCACGACGGCCTGCGCGCTGCGCAGGCCGAGCACGTCGATCCGCAGGGCCCGCGCACCCGGCCCGACCGCGGTGACGGCACGATCGACACCCGCGACGATGCTCCGTGCGTGCGGGAGGAACGACCGGCCGTCAGGGGTGAGTTCGACCCCCCGGGCGGTACGGGTGAACAGGCGGGCGTCCAGCTCGCGCTCCAGGGCGGCGATCCGCTTGGAGACCGCCTGCTGTGTCACGCCCAGCTCGTCGGCCGCGTGCCGCAGCTGTCCGAGTTCGGCCGCCCGGACGAACGACCGCACCGCCTCCGTGTCCATCGCTCCAGCTTAGGCACGCCCCGCCGGGCGCCGTGGCCCGCCGGAAGACGGTGCCCCCGGGCTTCTACGGCTGGTCCTCCACCAGCCGCGCCGGGAAACCGCCGGTCGCGACCGGCCCCCACCGCTCCGGGGTGATCCGGATGATCGACTTGCCCTGCTTGGCCATGGCCGCGCGGTACTCGTCCCAGTCCGGGTGCTCGCCGGCGATGTTGCGGTAGTACTCCACGAGGGGTTCCACCGACTCCGGGGTGTCGACGACCTCGGCTGTGCCGTCGACCTGGACCCACGGTCCGTTCCAGTCGTCGCTCAGCACGAGCACGCTGACCCGGGGGTCCCGCTTGGCGTTGCGCGTCTTGGCCCGCTCGGGATACGTCGAGACGACGATCCGCCCCGAGTCGTCGACCCCGCAGGTCAGCGGAGAGCTCTGCGGGCTTCCGTCGGCCCGCCGGGTCAGCAGGACGGCGTGGTGCCGGGGCCGTACGAAGTCCAGCAACTCGTCCAGCGATACGGACGTGTTCGTCGCGATGTTCGGTGCCATGGGACCAGCCTAGTGCTGGGAGGGGAAGGACCCGCCGGCTCGCACCGCCAGGGCAGGCACTACCTCCACGGACCCAGTGCCTCGGCGAGGTTGTCGTACACCGGGACGTCGCGGCGCAGGCCGGTCAGTTCGAGGACGCGGCCGGCCACGCTGCCGGGGGCCGCCACCACCCGGACGAGCACCCGGAGCCGCAACAGGCGCCGTACGTCGTCGATGAGACGAACGCCCTGGGAGTCCATGAACTCGTTCCCGGAGAGATCCAGGACCAGTACCCGCAGTCGCCCGGCGCGGGCCTGTGCGGCGGATATGACGTGTCCGAACAGTGCTTCGGCGTTGCCGAGATCGATCTCCGCGGGCAGACGGAGCACGGTGCGGTCGGGAAGATTGAGCGGTTTCGGGATCAAGGTCACGGCTCTCACCTGGCAGACGTCCGTCCGGATTCCGGTAGGCCGCTTCCTGACCTGTCGGGTCATTCCACCATGAGCGCGCGGGACTGCGGAAGCGAGCGGCTAAAGTGCTGTCTGTCCTGTGCTCGCAGTCGGGAATGTGCTGCGGAGCTCTCCTGCGCATGGCCGTTTTGGCCGTGCATGCCGAAGAGGTTCGTGGTGGTTTCGCCTGAATTTCCTGATTTGCCCCGTTTTCCGGTCGGTTTCGAGCTGGCCGAAGCGCTGACGGCAGCGGCCCGCCAACTGCACGAGACAGCCACCCCGCACAGCACCCTGCGCACCGCGGTCCGGCTGGGCGTGCACATCCTGCCCGGAGCCGAACACGCCGGCATCTCGGAGATCGAGCGCCCCCGCCGCCGTCGCACGATCGCCTGGACCGACGAGGTCGTGCGCTCGGCGGAGGCCGAACCCATGAGCCGGGACCACGGGCTGTGGACCACGCCCGTGCTGCGGGTGGAGGACAGCGAGGCCGACGCCGCCGACTCCGCCCTGGCCGACGCCGGCCTGCGCTCCGCCCTGGCGCTGCGTCTGCGCGCCGACCGCCGGCGCCTCACCGTGCTCACCGTGTACGCCCGCAAGCCGAACGCCTTCGACGACACCGCCACCCGGATCGGCCGGCTGTTCACCGCGCACGTCAGCCTCGCCCTGGAGTCGTCGACCACCCGCGAGCAGCTGACCGAGGCCATGCGCACCCGCGACCTCATCGGCCAGGCCACCGGCATGCTGATGGAACGCCTCGACATCGACGCGGCCGAGGCGTTCGACAGCCTGGTGCGGGCCTCGCAGCGGGAGAACGTCAAACTGCGCGACATCGCCCGCCGCATCATCGACACGAACAACGCCCCCTGAGCGGACGGGCGTGTCCGGGCCGGTCCGGGATATCCGTACGTCATGAGTGCTGAGACGCGCGAGACCCTGGACGAGGCCATGGTGCGCAACAGCGGGCTCGACACGCTGCTGCGCGACCTGACCGACCGGGCCGTGCAGGACGTGCCGGGAGCCGTCGCGTGCAGTATCACGGTGCGCCGTGCCGACCGGCTGCTGACCCTGGCGGGCAGCGGCGGGCTGCCGAGCGGCCTCGACCAGCGGCAGTACGAGAACGGTTCGGGGCCCTGCGTGGACGCGGCCGGGAGCCGGACCGAGCAGTACTCCCCCGACCTGGCGGAGGAGTCCCGCTGGGCGCCCTACCCGGCGTACGCGGTGTCCACCGGTGTCCGCTGCGTGCTGGCGGTGCCGCTCGACGTGGAGGGAGAGGCGGGCGCCGCCATCAACTTCTACGGCGTCCGGGCCGGAGCGCTGGGGCCGGGGCGGGACGCGGCCCGTACGTTCGCCGCCCGGGCCACCGACACGATCAACGCGGCGCTGCGCATCGAGCGCCGCCGGGAGTCCGCCGCCGACGTGCGCACCGCGCTGCTCTCGCGCAGCGTCATCGACCAGGCGATCGGCATCCTCATGGCGCAGGAGCGGATCGACGCGACTCTCGCCCTGGAGCGCCTGCGCCGCGTCTCGATGGACCGGAACGTCAAACTCCGCGACCTCTGCGACGACCTGGTGAACCGGATGACCCGGGCGAACCGCGACGGACGGCCCCCGGCGCGCTCCTGAGGCGCGAGCGCCGGGCCGGGTGGGGAGTACGACGGCGTACGGCCCGCGAGCCGGGCGCGAGGTACGGGGCCCCGGACTCCCGCGTCGGCCTGCCGGACTCCCCGTCGGCTTGCCGGACTCCCCGTCGGCCCGCCGGACCCCCCGCCGGCCGCTACGCCTGCGGCAGGGACTCGCCCCGCACCGCCTGGACGTCCAGCTCGACCCGCAGCGTCGTACCGATGGCCGCGATGCCCGCCTGGAGCACCTGGTTGTAGTTCATCGCGAAGTCCTCACGGCGCAGTTCGGCCGTCGCGCGGAACGCCGCCCGGGTCCCGCCCCACGGGTCGGAGCCGGTGCCGAGGTAGGCGAGGTCCAGGTCGACCGGCCGGACGACCCCGCGCATGCCCAGTTCGCCGCGGACCGTCCAGCGGCCGGCGCCGGCCGCCGTGACGCCGGTCGAGCGGTAGGTGATCTCGGGGTGGGTGTCGACGTCCAGAAAGTCCGCGGACCTCAGATGGGCGTCGCGCGTGGCGTTGCCGGTGTCGATGGACGCCGCTCGGATCACCGCCTCCACACGGGACTTGGTCACGTCGTCGGGGGCGATCTCGATCGACGCGGCGAAGTCGGTGAACCGTCCGTGCACGCTGGAGATGCCCAGGTGCTGGGCCACCGCGCCCACGCTGGAGTGCGCCGGGTCGACGGTCCACGGTCCCGGCGGCGGCAGTTCGGCGCCGCCC
Organism: Streptomyces sp. NPDC043878; assembly: GCF_056435735.1. Classification (NCBI taxonomy): domain Bacteria; kingdom Bacillati; phylum Actinomycetota; class Actinomycetes; order Kitasatosporales; family Streptomycetaceae; genus Streptomyces; species Streptomyces sp. NPDC043878. The sequence goes on along the minus strand of NZ_JBWKDW010000002.1, from coordinate 107,856 downwards.
TGCCGGGCCAGGGTCACCGTGCCGACCTCGGCCCGTCCGCTCGCGGTGACGATCGCGCTGGAGGCGGCCGGCGCGTACCCGACGGCCGTGACGATGACGGTGTACGCCCCCGGCGCGAGCGCGGTCGCGTCCCGTACGGCGCCGTCGCCGTCGGCCTCGGCGCGCACCACCTGCGAGCCGGTCGCGTCGGTCACCGTGACGACCGCGTGCGACACGGCCCATCCGTCCCGCGTGCGGATCTTCGCGGTCAGTCCCATCCCGTTCTCTCCCTGCGAGGCAATACGAAGCGGTCGTGAAAAGGCACGGCCCGGGGGGGGGGGGGGGGGGGGGGGGGGGGGGGGGGGGGGGGGGGGGGGGGGGGGGGGGGGGGGGGGTGGGGGGGGGGGGGGGGGGGGGGGGGGGGTGGGTGTGGGGTGTGGGTTGGGGACCGGGGGGGGGGGGAGAGAAAAAATAGAGAG
>NZ_JBWKDW010000002.1:95725-107388 GCF_056435735.1 Streptomyces sp. NPDC043878 | reverse complement strand
AGAGCCCCCCCCCCCCCCCCCCCCCCCCCCCCACCCCCCCCACCCCCCCCCCCCCCCCCCCCCCCCCCCACCCCCCCCACCCCCCCCCCCCCCCCCCCCCCCCCCCCCCCCCCCCCCCCCCCCCCCCCCCCCCCCCCCCCCCCCCGGGGCCGGACTACTCGCCCGGGTGGGCGAGGTGGACGTCGTGGCCGTCGGTCCCGCGGCCGTCGACGGTCAGCGCCGTGGCGACCGGCGGGTAGCCCGTCGCGATGACGGTGTACTCGCCGCTGTCCAGGTCGGTGAAGGCGTACGCCCCGTCCGTGCCGGTGGTGGCCGTGCCGACCACGTTGCCCGCCGCGTCCACCAGCGTCACGCGGGCGTCGGCGAGGGGGCCGTGCGGCGCCCGAACGACTCCCTGGAGCTGGGCGCCGGCGTCGAGGTCGACCTCGATCCGGGTGACCCCGGTGCCGCCCACCTCGACGGGCAGCGCGCGCGGCCGGTACCCGGCGGCGTTCACCGCGACGGTCACGGCACCCGGCACCAGCTCGGTGAAGGCGAACTCGCCCTGCTCACCGGTGCTCCCGGTGGCCAGCAGGTCCCCGCGCACATCGGTCACGATGACCATGGCGTCCTTCACGGGCGCCCCGGACTCCGCGGCCCGCACCAGACCGTTCAGTCCGCTGGTGCCGCTGAGCAGGATGTCGTACGCCACCGGCTCGCCGTTCACGACGACCGTGGACGCCTGCGGCTGGAACCCGTCGGCGGAGGCGATCAGGACGTACGAGCCGGTGCCCGGCGCGTCCACCGCGTAGGAGCCGTCGGCCTGTGCGACCGACCGGCCCAGCTGCCGGCCGGCGAGCGAGATCAGTGTGACGGCGGCCTGCGGGAGGGGCGCGCTCTCGGCGCCGCGGACGAAGCCGCGGACCGGGATGCCGGCGCTGCCGCCCTGGTCCCCGTCACCCGCGGACGCCTGCGCGACGGTGAGCGTGGCGACGGAGGAGAGCTGCCGCGTGTCCTCGGGACCGGTGCCGGTCTCGTCGGCGGCGGCCCACCCGGGGGTCCTCGCCGCGACCGGCGCCGGGGCCTCGGCGGTGGCCGCGGCCTCGGTCGCCGGCGCCCTGCCGGTGTCGGAACCGGCGTCGGCGTCGGCGGCCGCCGCCTGGGCCAGCGCGCCGCTGGTCCGCAGCGGGACCTCCTTGATGAACAGGGTGATGAGGAAGGCGAGCAGGGCCAGACCGGCGGCGATCAGGAAGACGTCCGCGATGCCGTGGCCGTAGGCGCTCTCCATGACCGTGCGCAGCGGCGCGGGCAGCTTGTCCATGTCCGGGATGGAGTCGGAGCTCGAACCCGAGGCCAGGGACGCGTACTTCGGGCCGAGTCCGGCGATGCCGTCCTGGGCGTAGCCGGTGATGCGGTGGGCCATGACGGCCCCCAGCGCGGAGACGCCGACCGCGCCGCCGAGGGACCGGAAGAACGTGACGGTGGAGCTGGCCGAGCCGAGGTCGGCGGGGGCCACCTGGTTCTGCGTGGACAGCACCAGGTTCTGCATCATCATGCCGATGCCCAGACCCAGCAGGGCCATGAAGATCGCCATCTTCCAGTAGTCCGTGTCGTAGCGGACGGTGCCCAGCAGGCCGAGGCCCGCCGTCACCAGCACGCCGCCGCTGACCAGCCAGACCTTCCACTTGCCGGTGCGGGTGATGAACCGCCCGGAGACGGTGGAGGAGATGAACAGCCCGCCGATCATGGGGATCGTCATGACACCCGACATCGTCGGCGACTTGTCCCGGGCCAGCTGGAAGAACTGGCTGAAGAACACGGTGCCGGTGAACATCGCGACGCCCACGAAGAGCGAGGCGAGCGAGGACAGCGTGATGGTGCGGTTGCGGAACAGCCGCAGCGGGGTGATCGGCTCACGCGCCCTGGACTCGACGAGCACGAACAGCAGGCCCAGCACGATCGCGCCGGCGACCATCGTGTACGTCTGCCACGACACCCAGTCGTACTTGTCACCGGCGAAGGTGACCCACAGCAGCAGCAGGGAGACGGCGGCGGAGATGAAGAACGCGCCGCCCCAGTCGACCTTCACGTCCCGCTTCACGACGGGCAGGTGCAGGGTCTTCTGCAGCACGATCAGCGCGATGACCGCGAACGGCACACCGACGTAGAAGCACCAGCGCCAGCCGAGCCACGAGGTGTCGGTGATGACACCGCCGAGCAGCGGGCCGCCGACGGTGGCGATGGCGAAGGTGGCGCCGAGGTAGCCGGAGTAACGCCCGCGCTCACGCGGGGAGATCATCGCGGCCATCACGATCTGCGCGAGGGCGGAGAGACCGCCGACGCCGACGCCCTGCACCACACGGCAGGCGATCAGCATGCCGGGGTTCTGCGACAGACCCGCGGCGGCCGATCCCAGCACGTAGACGACGAGGGCTATCTGGACGAGCGCCTTCTTGCTGTACAGGTCGGAGAGCTTGCCCCACAGCGGCGTGGTCGCCGTCATGGCGAGCAGCGAGGCGGTGACGACCCAGGTGTAGGCGGACTGGCCGCCGCCGAGGTCGCCGATGATCTCGGGGAGCGCGTTGGTGACGATCGTGGACGACAGGATCGCCACGAACATGCCGAGCAGCAGCCCGGAGAGCGCCTCCATGATCTGCCGGTGCGTCATCTGGACGCTGTCGGGGGAGCCTCCCCCGTGCTTGGCGTGAGCCCGCACACCGGCTGGTGTGGTCGTTGCCATGGGCTTCCTTCTCTTCAGTGCTTATGCGGGTGTACGGGTGGTCTGTTCGAGTACGGGCGGCTCCGCGGGCCGGTGCCCGGGTGCCACGGACGCGGAACGGCAGTCGTCGAAGCTCGCCCGCAGCCGGGCCATGAGCCGGGTGAGCTGGCCCACCTCGTCGTCGCTCCAGTCGCTCAGGCGTTCGGCGAGGATCCGCGAGGTCCGCAGGGACAGTTCGTCCACCTGCGTCACGCCCGCGGGCGTCAGGCGCAGGATGCGCGAGCGCTTGTCCGCCGGGTCGGGGGAGCGTTCGATCCAGCCGCGCTCGGCGACGTGCGCGACATGACGGCTGGTCACCGACATGTCCACGGCGAGCAGCTCGGCGAGCCTGCTCATGCGCATGTCCCCGTGGCGGGCGAGCAGGGTCAGCACGGCGGCGGACCCGCTCGGGCAGTCGCCCGGCAGTATCCGTCCCATCTCCCGTTTCACGGCGCCGAAGGCGCTGAACTGACGGATCAGCTCCTCGTATCGCGTCTGCTCGCCCATCGCACCTCCCGTATTCGTTGCTTAGGGCAACCATAGAGGCGGTTGGTTGCTACAGGCAAATAAAACGGTGGCCGGTCGGACAAAAAGTTGGCAAAGGCACGTATCGCGAACGTAAACGCACAGGTGAGGGGCGGTGACCTGGCGGTGAGGCCGGGGCGGGGCCCCCACTTGGGTCGTCCCCGCCTATTCGCTAGTGTCTCGGTGCATGGCTAACACCCAGGGCCCCCAGGGCAACCACGACCCCGCCGGCAACACCCAGATGTTCCGCGCGTTCGTCGACGAGGCCCCCCAGGGCCGGCAGCAGCAGGCGGCGGCCTCCTCCGGCCCCCGTATCGGCGTCATCCTCGCAGTGGTCGTCGCGGTGATCGTCGTCGCGGCGGTGGCCTGGCTCGCGCTCAAGTAGGACGGGCGCGCTCCGGCAGGACGTGCGGCTACCGCCACCGGACGGAGACGTCCCGGGTCTCCACGTGCATGCCGAGGGGAACCCGCCAGGCGTCCACGCAGACCGTCCAGGCCCCCTCCTTCCGTGCGCCGGCCGCGATCGGCGCCGGAAGGTCCACGGTGGATTCGACGGTCGCCCAGTCGATGCCGAGCGCGCCGACGACATGCGTCCCGAAGGTCACCGTGCCCGAACGCACGGCGGTCCCACCGCTGTTGGTGAACTCCACGGTCACCTTCTCGCACCACCGCTCGTCCGCCGGCTCGCGCACCGGGTCCCGCCAGGTCACCACGGCGGGACCGCCGGGCGCGGGTTCAGGCGTTCCCGTCGCCCCGGGCGAGGTCGAGGGTGCAGACGGTGTCCCGGGCGAACTCGGGGATGAGGACGCGGACCCGGCACCGGACGGTGAACTCGTGGTCGTACGGCCGGAGTCGGCGCCCCCACCGGGACGGCCCGCACCGGATTCCGTACCACCACCGGCCGGCTCACCGGCAGGCGCCTGTGCCGCGCCCCCGCCCCGACTGCCGTTCACGGCAGGGGAGTCGGCGGGCCCGCTCGCTCCGGCGCCGTCGAGCGGCACCAGCGTCACCCGCCCCGTCGGCGTCACCGCCGTGGCGGCGGCCGGTCCGCCCGCCGACCCGGTGGCCACGTAGCCGCCGCCGTCACCGCCCCCGCAGGCCGCCAGGACCCCGCCCAGACAGACGACGGCCGCCGACGCGCCGATCACGACGCCTCGACGGCCATGTGTCCATGTCGCCCGTGTCACTCGTGCCGCACAGGATGCCCTGGTCGCTCGAAGCATCGCGCCATGGTGGCTGACGCTCCGTCAAATAGGAAGGCCCGGGCGGCTGTCGCCTCACCTCAGTCCGAGATGAGCCCCTCCCGCAGCTGCGCCAGCGTCCGGGTCAGCAGCCGGGAGACGTGCATCTGCGAGATGCCGACCTCCTCGCCGATCTGCGACTGGGTCATGTTGGCGAAGAAGCGCAGCATGATGATCTGCCGCTCTCTGGGCGGGAGTTTGGCGAGCAGCGGCTTCAGCGACTCGCGGTACTCGACGCCCTCCAGCGCGGTGTCCTCGTAGCCGAGGCGGTCTGCCAGGGATCCTTCGCCGCCGTCGTCCTCGGGGGTCGGTGAGTCCAGCGAGGAGGCGGTGTAGGCGTTGCCGACCGCGAGGCCGTCGACGACGTCCTCCTCGGAGACCCCGAGGACGACGGCGAGTTCCGCGACGGTCGGCGACCGGTCGAGCTTCTGGGCGAGTTCGTCACTGGCCTTCGTCAGCGCCAGCCGCAGCTCCTGGAGCCGGCGCGGGACGCGCACCGACCACGAGGTGTCGCGGAAGAACCGTTTGATCTCGCCGACGACGGTCGGCATCGCGAACGTCGGGAACTCCACGCCCCGTTCGCAGTCGAAGCGGTCGATCGCCTTGATCAGGCCGATGGTGCCGACCTGGACGATGTCCTCCATCGGCTCGTTGCGGGAGCGGAAGCGGGCGGCCGCGTAGCGCACCAGCGGGAGGTTGAGCTCGATCAGCGTGTCCCGGACGTACGCGCGCTCGGGGCTGTTCTCGTCCAGTGCGGCGAGCCGCAGGAAAAGGGAGCGGGACAGGGTGCGGGTGTCGATGGCTCCCGAGGTCGGAAGCGACGGAGCCGGAGCCGGAGCGGGGGCCGGCGGAGCCTGGAGGACCACAACATCGTCGATGAGCGTGGGCGCAACCTCGCTCTTCGTGAGCGTGAGCACCTTCGAGCTGCCCTGGTCTGCGGACATGCCACCCCCTTTGGGTCGCGGGACGGTCGCGGCGGACGCTCCCGTCTGAGGAACGCAGCCTTCACCTGAATACCGGAGCCGGAGCCACGGCAAACGCGCTGCACGGAGAATGTCACATGTCGGCAACACGCTGTAGTGACATGTCGACATGTGAGATGCGAATACGCCCTGGATAAAGGGGGTCTGACGGTTTTTCACAAGGAAAACGTCGGGATCCGCGCTGGTGAGCGATTCGCTCTCGCCGGTGACGTCTCGCTCGTGCTTGCGGTTACGCCTCGATACGGTTCGCGGAGCGCAGTCGCTGGAAGCTACGCGCGAGTAGGCGCGAGACATGCATCTGGGATACGCCGAGTTCCGCACTGATCTGCGACTGGGTGAGATTGCTGTAGTAGCGCAGAAGAAGAATTCGCTGCTCGCGTTCGGGGAGCTGGACCAGGAGATGGCGGACCAGATCCCGGTGCTCCACGCCGTCCAGCGCGGGGTCCTCGTAGCCGAGCCGGTCCAGCAGCCCCGGCAGCCCGTCGCCCTCCTGCGCCGCCTCCAGGGAGGTCGCGTGGTACGACCGCCCGGCCTCGATGCAGGACAGCACCTCCTCCTCCGTGATGCGCAGCCGCTCGGCGATCTCGGACGTCGTCGGAGTGCGCCCGAAGGCCGTCGTCAGGTCCTCCGTCGCGCCGTTGACCTGCACCCACAGCTCGTGCAGCCGGCGCGGCACGTGGACCGTGCGGACGTTGTCGCGGAAGTACCGCTTGATCTCCCCGACCACCGTCGGCATCGCGAACGTCGGGAACTGCACGCCCCGGTCCGGGTCGAAGCGGTCGATGGCGTTGATGAGCCCGATGGTGCCGACCTGGACGACGTCCTCCATCGGCTCGTTGCGGGAGCGGAAGCGGGCGGCCGCGTAGCGCACCAGCGGGAGGTTGGCCTCGATCAGCGCCCCGCGCACCCGGTCGTGCTCCGGCGTGCCCGGCTGGAGCTCCTTCAGCTGGCCGAAGAGCACCTGGGTCAGGGCCCGGGTGTCGGCACCCCGGCTGCGCTGCGGGGCGGGGGCGGCGTCCTGGGCTTCCTGCGCGGCCGGATCGGCCTGGGCTTCCTGGGGGCTCTCGGTGTTCTGGGGGCTTCCGGCGCTCTCCGGTCTGCCGGCGTCCGGCGAGCTCTCGGTGTCCGGCGGGCCTTCGCTGTCCTGGGGGCTTCCGGCGTCCGGTGGCCTTCCGGCGTCCGGTGCTGCGGGCACCGCCCCGACCTCGGAGGCGGCCGGGGGAGTCGGGGCGGCCGTCGCGGCGGGAATGGCCGGTGAGGCTTGCTGGGGCGGCGCGGTACTGGCCGACACGGTCAACGCCACCTCTTCATCGGTCATCCATCGGTCAACTCATCCATCAAAAGCGGTCATAGCATCACAAGACATGTGCACTGTGTGCAAGCACCCCATAACGCCGTGTTGAAGGCAAGTTGGGCTGAAGGACGCGGGAAAGCCCCCCGCCGGTCCGGCGGAGGGCTTCGGGAGAAGGGGGTGCAGAACTCGTAGTCGGCGATCACCCACGTGGCGAACTCCCGCCACAGCGCGACACCCGCCTGGTGTGCCGGATGCTCCAGATAGCGCTGGAGGGCCGCCGCGTCCTCGACCGCCGAGTTGATGGCGAAGTCGTAGGCGATGGGCCGGTCGGTGATGTTCCAGTCGCACTCCCAGAAGCGCAGCTCCTCGATCCGGCCGCCGAGGGCACGGAAGGCCTCGACGCCCTTGATCACGCGGGCGTCGTCGCGCCGGACGCCCTCGTCGAGCTTGAAGAGGACCAGGTGGCGGATCATGAGGACTCTCCCGGGCGGGTACGAAGGGGCGCTGCGGTCGCGTCAGTTCTTGGCTCCGTCGGCGATCCAGGACATGAAGTCACCGACGGCCTTGGCGGCGTCCGATATGCCCTCGAACCCTATCTGGACGTAGTCGGCGGCCTTCGCCGGATCCGTGATGATCACGTAGAGCACGAAGACCACGAGCACATAGACGGCGATCTTCTTCGAATTCACCGCCACCGCGGCCTCCCCTGTGACTGTTGTGCCCCGTGGGCCCCCTGTTGACCGGCGGCGAGTGTAACCTTCACACCCTTTGCCGGGATCGGTCAGGACTGCACGAAGGGCCCCGTCTTTCGACGGGGCCCTTCTCAAGCGGTAGCGGAGGGATTTGAACCCTCGGTGACTTGCGCCACACTCGCTTTCGAGGCGAGCTCCTTCGGCCGCTCGGACACGCTACCGAGGGAGACCTTACAGCAAGGGGGCTCGTGGTCCGAAATCCGATTCCCGCCCCGACAGCCGCGGTCGGGGACGGAGGTCGGGACGGCGGACGGGGACGGTGAGCGGCGGACGGGGACGGTTGGCGGCGGACTTCAGCGGGCGCGGAAGAAGTCCGTGAGCAGGCGCGCGCACTCCCCGGCGAGCACGCCCTCGATCACCTCGGGCCGGTGGTTGAGCCGCCGGTCGCGCACGACGTCCCACAGGGATCCGGCCGCGCCGGCCTTCTCGTCGCGGGCGCCGTAGACGACCCGGTCCACGCGCGACTGCACCAGGGCGCCCGCGCACATCGTGCAGGGCTCCAGGGTCACCACGAGCGTGCAGCCGGACAACCGCCACTCGCCCGCTCCCGACCGCCGCCGGGCCCCGGACACACCTGTGGCGCCCATCGCACCTGTCGCACCGGACGCGCCGAACCCCTCGGCGGCCTCGGACGCACCGGACCCACCGGGCGTCTCACCTCCCGGCCGGCCACCCAGGGCCGCGGCGCCCCGCCGCAGGGCGAGGACCTCGGCGTGGGCCGTCGGATCACCGGTCACCTCGCGCTCGTTGTGCCCGGCGGCCAGCACGGTCGTGCCGTCCGGTGCCAGCAGGACGGCGCCGACGGGGACGTCCCCGCCGCGGCCGGCCTGCTCCGCCTCGGCCAGGGCGAGCCGCATCGCGGCCCGCCAGGGGTCGCGCACCGGGTCCGGAAACGGGTCCGGACCCGGCGGGTCCTCCGGGTCCGCCCCGGTCAGCGGACGGTCTCCAGGACCTCGGCGGCGCCCAGGGCCTCCGCGATCGCGGACAGCGCGTCGTCGGCGTCCAGGGCGAGCAGCTGCTTCACGCCGACGCCCAGGTCGTCGAGGATCTCGCTGTCGCCGACGGGGCTGTGCGGCACCGCCTCGGCGGAGGTGCCGTCCTGGTCCTCGTCGTCGTCCGCGTCGTCGTCTTCGGGTTCTCCGTTCTCCGTACCGTCGAGGTCGAGGGAGTCCAGGTCGGCGACGACGTCGTCGCCGGGATCCCTTCCGAGCAGTTCGTCCGTGAGCAGGATCTCGCCGTACGAGCTGCGGGCAGCTGCGGCGGCGTCCGAGACGTAGATGCGAGGGTCGTCCTCACCGTCGATCCGGACGACGCCGAACCAGGCGTCCTCCTGCTCGATGAGCACCAGCACCGTGTCGTCCTCCGGAGAGGCTTCACGGGCCAGCTCGGCCAGATCCGACAGGGTCTCCACATCGTCGAGCTCTGTGTCGCTCGCTTCCCACCCGTCTTCGGTGCGCGCGAGCAGTGCGGCGAAGTACACCGTGACTCTCCCACTGGTCATAGGCGTGCCGGTTGGGGGTCCCCCCGGCGGAGGTCGCGGGCGGGAGAGCTGCGCTCCGAGCCCCACCCACTCGAAATCGTGGCAGATACAAGGCGTTCAGGGGACGTCTTCCGCCCCCTGTGTCCGCTCGTTTTGATCGTCCACGAGCGGGATCGTACGCGGCCGCCCGGGCGGCACACGCACTCGGCCGCCCTCGGAGGGGCGGGAAGAGCGCCGCGGCTACCAGCGGAAGGTGCGCATACGCATGGCGTGGCGCAGCCGTGCCGTCTTGGCGCGGCGGGGCTGTACACGGTCCCGCAACTCGCGCGCCTCGGCCAGCTCCCGCAGGAACTGGGCCCGGCGCCGCCTGCGCTCGGATTCGGTCTCCTCCCGCGAGGCGTCCTCGCGAGACTCTCGGTCAGCCATGGCACACCACCCCAGGTACGTCCTTCCCACGTTCCCTCCGACGAGCGGTTTGATGCCCGCGCGCGGGTGACGAAGGGGGCGGTCGGCCCGCTGTCGCGCTCGGGGGCGCCGCCCCCACCGGGCACGGCTACTGTGGGGGCCATGCGTCTCCACGTCGTCGACCACCCTCTGGTCGCCCACAAGCTCACCACGCTGCGCGACCAGCGCACCGACTCCGCGACCTTCCGGCGTCTCGCCGACGAACTGGTCACCCTGCTCGCCTACGAGGCCACGCGTGACGTGCGCACCGAACAGGTCGACATCGTGACCCCGGTCTCCCCGACCGCCGGCGTCAAGCTGTCCCACCCCCGTCCGCTGGTGGTGCCGATCCTGCGGGCCGGTCTCGGCATGCTCGACGGCATGGTGCGGCTGCTGCCGACCGCCGAGGTGGGCTTCCTGGGCATGGTCCGCAACGAGGAGACGCTGGAGGCCTCCACGTACGCGACGCGCATGCCGGAGGACCTCTCGGGGCGCCAGGTGTACGTCCTCGACCCGATGCTCGCCACCGGCGGCACCCTGGTCGCGGCGATCCGGGAGCTCATCAAGCGCGGCGCCGACGACGTGACCGCCGTGGTGCTGCTCGCCGCCCCCGAGGGCGTCGAGGTGATGGAGCGTGAGCTGGCGGGCACCCCGGTGACGGTCGTGACGGCCTCGGTCGACGAGCGGCTCAACGAGCACGGCTACATCGTGCCGGGCCTGGGCGACGCGGGCGACCGGATGTACGGCGCGGCGGAGTAGCCCCGGCCGAGGCACCCCGGGACTTCAGCGGCCGGCCGCCCCGGCCGCTGAACCGTTTGTCCTACGGCTGCTCAGCAGCTCTTCTTCGGCGTGGCGGGCGTCTGCCCGGGCGCGGCCAGTCCGGCCAGCGCCCGGTCGGCGGCCGCCTTCTTCGTCAGCGCCTTGAAGCCGTTGCCGAGCACGAGGTCGATCGTGCGGCCCTTGCGGGCGGCGTCGGTGCGGCGCTCGGCGGTGCCCAGCTGGGTGGCGAGCACGGGCAGTGAGGTGTTGAGGGAGGACGCGGGACCGAGGAGCACGCCGGTGCCCTTGACCTTCTTGTCGAACTCCTTGGCCGCGTTGCCCACTTCGCCGATCTTGAAGCCGCGCTTCTTCAGCTCGTCCGCCGTCTGCTTGGCCAGCCCGCTGCGTGACGTGGCGTTGAAGACGTTCACGGTGATCTGGGCCGGCTTGGGCAGCGCCGCCGCGACGCCGGGCGAGGCGCTCGCCCGGGTGGTGCAGGCGGCCCGGGAAGCGGCCGCCGCGGCCCGCTTGCCGCCACCCGTGAAGACGTCGATGAGCTGCAGGGTGCCCCAGCCGACCAGGCCGAGCGCGGCGAGGGAGGCGATCAGTCCGACCGCGAGCCTGCCGCGCCGCCGGGGCCGTCGCATCCGCGGGTACTTGTCCCCCGTGATCCGGTACTGGCCGCCCATGCCAGGGGGAGTCAGCATGCTCATGAGCGCAGCGTAGTGCGACTCGGCGGTGATTCCTACTAGATGATCATTCGACGTCGCGCAGGAGAACCCGAAAGGGTCAACACCCGGCTCACCTGGGCGAGCGGAGGCGGGCAGGGGGGAGCGCGGCGCCCCGGAGGTGAACCGGGCCGTCGTGGGTGGGGGACGCGGAGAAGGGCCGTCAGTCCAGCTCGAGGACGCGGGCGTGCAGGACCTGGCGCTGCTGGAGTGCGGCGCGGACGGCACGGTGCAGGCCGTCCTCCAGATACAGGTCGCCCTGCCACTTCACGACGTGCGCGAACAGGTCGCCGTAGAACGTGGAGTCCTCGGCGAGCAGGGTTTCCAGGTCGAGCTGGCCCTTGGTCGTCACGAGCTGATCGAGGCGGACCGGGCGCGGTGCGACGTCCGCCCACTGCCGGGTGCTTTCCCGGCCGTGGTCGGGGTACGGCCGGCCGTTTCCGATGCGCTTGAAGATCACACGGAAAGCCTACCGGCCCAGAGCTTCACGGCGCAGCCATGGCGGTGGAGTGTGCCGCCGGAAAAGACGCCGTGAATCGGTTCAAAGGGGAACGGGAGACCCGGGCGGATGGCCGCGGAACCGTGGTGCCGGCACCGTCGCCGGGGGGGGGGGGGGGGGGGGCCCCCCCCCCCCCCCGAAGGGGGGGGGGGGGGGGGGGGCCTCCTCCCGGGGGGGTTGGGGTTCCCTTTCCCAAGAGGGGCCGAGGGGGGGGGGTTGTC
>NZ_JBWKDW010000002.1:0-95715 GCF_056435735.1 Streptomyces sp. NPDC043878 | reverse complement strand
AGAAGAGAAAACAACCCCCCCCCCCCCCCCCCCCCCCCCCCCCCCCCCCCCCCCCCCCCCCCCCCCCCCCCCCCCCCCCCCCCCCCCCCCCCCCCCCCCCGGGGCGGAGGCGGGTGGCCGCCTCCGCCGGTGGCTCAGCGCTCCCCTTCCCGAGAGGGCCGCCGGGGGCGGGTCTGCTTCGGCTGCGGTTTCGGCGTACTGCGGGCGGCCTCCGCGCGCAGCGGGACGCGCAGGACCGCGTACGGGTCTGTGGGCATGACGGAATTTCCAGCGCGTCGCGTGTGTCCCGTGGGTGGGCTTTCCGACCTGGGGAGGCGAGCCGGTCAGCAGCGCGGGACCACGGAGCGGAGGAGGTTCGGCGCGTACGGCGGCGCGGGCTGCGCGTGATCATCCCCGGCGCCGGGCGCGGCAGGGGCCGGCGGCGTGGCGGTCGGGGACACGAGCGGCCGGTGGACGGCGCGGGCCGCCGGCCGCGGGCCGGTGTCCAGGACGCCGTGCCCGCCCGGGTCGCCCGGGGCCACGGCGTCGGCCTGCCCCACCGGCCCCCGGCGTGGGCGCCCGGCGCCGGCAGGACGAGCAGCAGCACGAGCACCCGCGGCCGGACCCGGCTGCGTGCGAAACCTCGTGCGGCGCCCATGGGGCTCATCTCCCCGGCGAGCCCCCGGTGTTCATCCGCCCGCGGGCGGGATCCGCCCGCACGGCGTACCCGGGGGCGGCGGTTGACGCGCCCGGCGTTACTTCCTGGCCGCCTTCGCCGCCGCCTTCATCTCCTGTTTGTGCGCCCGCACCTTGGCCAGCGACTCGGGACCGGTGATGTCGGCGACGGACCGGAAGGACCGGGCCTCGCCGTAGGCGCCCGCGGCCTCCCGCCAGCCCTTCGGCCGTACGCCGAGCTGCTTGCCCAGCAGGGCCAGGAAGATCTGCGCCTTCTGCGTGCCGAACCCGGGCAGCTCCTCCAGCCTGCGCAGCTGCTCGCGCCCGTCCTCGACGCCCTTCCAGACGAGTTCGGCGTTCCCGTCGTAGTGCTCGACGAGGTACTGGCAGAGCTGCTGGACGCGCTTGGCCATGGACCCGGGGTAGCGGTGCACGGCGGGCTTCTCGGACAGGAGCGAGGCGAAGGCGTCCGGGTCGTACGCGGCGATCTCGTGCGCGTCCAGGTCGTCGGTGCCCAGGCGTCCGGCGATGGTCGCGGGCCCCTTGAACGCCCACTCCATCGGGACCTGCTGGTCCAGCAGCATGCCGACCAGCGCGGCGAGCGGGGAGCGGCCGAGGAGCGCGTCGGCCTCGGGGTCCTGGGCGAGGTGAAGAGTGACGTCCATGCGTCGATGATCCCGCGCGCGGGGCGCGGTCGCGCGCCGGTACGCCCCGGCGCGTGCACCGGCGCCGCGCCCGTCCCGTACGCTTCCGTCCAGGTTAGGTGAGCCTAACCATCGGCGGTACCGCAGCAGCAGACGCGACGAGAGAAGGGCCGCAGGGTGACAGCCGAGATCCACCGCGACGCGTGGGGAATCCCGCACCTGCGGGCGGGCGGTGTCCGCGAACTCGCCCGCGCCCAGGGCCGCGTCACCGCCCTCGACCGCGGCTGGCAACTGGAGGTGGAGCGCCACCGGGCGCAGGGCACCTCGGCCGCCTTCCTCGGCACCGACGCCCTCCCCTGGGACCGTTTCGCGCGACGGGCCCGCCTCGACGACACCGCGCGACGCTGCTTCGCCGCCCTGGCGGAACAGGACCCGGAGACGGCGGACTGGATCCGCGCGTACACCGACGGCGTCAACGAGGGCCTGGCCGGCGGCGCGGCCCCCGAGTTCGCCCACCTGGACCTCGCCCCCGGCCGCTGGGAGCCCTGGACCCCCCTCGGCGTCTGGCTCGGCACGCACATCCTGTTCGCCGGCTTCCCGGCCAAACTCTGGCGCGAGCGGGCCGCCGAGCACCTGGGTGAGGAAGCCCTCGGCCTGTTCGCGGCCGACGGCCCCGCCACCGCGGGCAGCAACGGCTGGCTGGTGAGCGGTGAGCGGACCACCACCGGGCAGGCCCTCATCGCGGGAGATCCGCACCGCTTCATCGAGGACCCCGGGGTCTACCAGCAGATCCGCCTGTCCTGCCCGGAGTTCGACGTCGTCGGCCTCGCCGTCCCGGGCGTCCCGGGGATCGCCCACTTCGGCCACACCGGCACGGTCGCCTGGGCCATCACCAACGCGATGGCCGACTACCAGGACCTCTACCGCGAGCGGCTGCGGCGCACCGGCGCGGCCGTCGAGGCGCTCGGCCCCGACGGCCGCTGGCGGCGCGCCGCCCGGCACACGGAGACCGTGGAGGTGGCGGGCGAGGAGCCGGTGGAGGTCGAGGTGATCGAGACGGAGCGGGGCCCGGTGATCGCCGGCGGCCCCGAGGGCCTCGACGACGGCACCCCGGTCGCGCTCAGCCTCCGCTACCCGCCCCGCGTCACCGCGGACCTCGGCTTCGGCGCCCTGCTGCCGCTGCTGCGGGCCCGCCGGGTCGCCGACGTCGACCGTGCCTTCGACGCGTGGGCCGAACCCGTCAACGTGGTCCAGGCCGCCGACACCGAGGGCGGCCTGCTGCACCGGGTCGCGGGCCGGGTGCCGGTGCGCGCCGAGGCCAACGGCGTCCGGCCGGTGCCCGCCTGGGAGCCGGGCCACGCGTGGACGGGCTGGCATCCGATGCCGCGCGCCGGGCTGACCGACGGCGTCGCCGTGATGGCCAACCAGCGGGGCCCGGCCGGCCCCCTCGGCGTCGAGTTCGCCGCACCCCACCGCGCCGAACGGATCACCGCGCTGCTCGCCGGGAAGGACCGCTGGTCGGCCGGTGACATGCCGGCGATCCACACCGACACGCATCTCGCCTCCGCCGCACCCCTGCTGGACCACCTGGCCGCCCTCGACCGGCTGTCCCCGCAGGCCGCCGGTCTCCGGGAGTCCCTGCTGCGCTGGGACCGCCACATGGACGCCGGCAGCGCGGACGCGGCGGCCTACGCGGCGGTGCGCGGCGCGGTCGTACGCCGTCTCGCCGCGCACCCGGCGTTCGCCGCGCTGACCGCCCCGCCCGCCTACCCCGAGGTCCTCCTGCCCTGGCTCGCCCTCGTCCCGCGGATCGGCTTCGCCCTCGAACACCTGCTGCGCGCCGAGGAGTTGTACGGCGTCGACCGCACCGCCGCGGTCCGCGCCGCCGTGGAGGAGGTGGCCGCCGCACCGCCCGCCGGCACCTGGGGCGACACACACCGCCTGGTGCCGTGGCGGGCGCTCACCGGCCCGTCGTACGACACCTACCGCGCGCGCCACCCCCGCCCCGCGGCCGAGGAGCCGGCCCTGTCCGGCGACCACGACTGCGTGCTGTGCACCTCCGCCGTGCCCGGCCTGACCGACCTGGCCGCGCGCGGCCCCGCCGCCCGCTACGTCTGGGACCTGGCCCGCCGCGAGGACAGCCGGTGGGTGGTCCCCCTCGGCGCCTCCGGTCTGCCCGGCTCGCCCCACCACCGCGACCAGCTCTCCCTGTGGCTCCGGGGAGACCTCGCTCCCGTGGTCACCGACTGGAACCTGCTCACCAAGGAGACCGATGTCTGACCGCCGTCCGCACACCGCCGCCCGCGAACCCGTGCACGAGCGGTTCGCCGAGGGCTTCGGCGCCCAGCGCGTACTGCCCCTGGACCCCTGCGCCGACGCCGGGGTGGTCCACGCCTGGGTCAGCGAGGAGCGGGCCTCCTTCTGGGGCATGAACGGCCTGACCGCGGACGAGGTCGCGGAGATCTACGCGCACCTGGACACCCTCGACACCCACCACGCCTTCCTGCTGACCCAGGACGACGAGCCGGCCGGTCTCCTGCAGACCTACGAGCCGGAGGCCGACCGCGTCGGCGAGTGCTACGCCGTCCGGCCCGGGGACATCGGCGTCCATGTGCTGCTCGCGCCCGCCGCGCCGGACGGCCCGCGGAGCGGCTGGTCGTCGGCGCTGCTCACCACCATCGCGTCGTACGTGCTGCTGGGCCTGGACCGCACCCGGATCGTGGTCGACCCCGACACGCGCAACAAGAAGGCGATCGCCCGTTTCCTCAAGCAGGGCTTCGAGGCGGGACCCGCCGTCGTCCTGCCCGAGATCGACCTCCCGGACGTCCACCTGCCCGAGAAGCACGCCCAACTGGCCTTCCTCAGCCGGGAGGTAGCCTTCCCCGGGTGACCCCCGAAGACCTCGTCGCGCACTACGACCTGGAGCCCGTCCCGCGCGAGGGCGGCCGCTTCCGCCGCACCTGGGCAGGGCCCCCGGGATGGTGAGAGTTCCGTCCGGCGGTGACCGGGGTGGCGGGGGTCCGGCCGTGACCGGGGTGGGCAGGATCGCGTCCGGCCGCGTCGGGGCGGGTGGGCGAGCGTCCGGCCTGGCAGGGGCGGGTGACCAAGCGTCCGGCCGGGCCGGGGCGGGTGAGCAGCGGAGGGCTTCCGTCCGTACGTATTCCGGAGAGGCGAGCCGAAGACGGGAAAGCGACGTGCAGCGACGGCGGATCGAGGGACGGGACGATGCCCGACGAGAGAGCCGGGGACGACGCGGACTTCAAGGGATGGTGCTGCTGGGGGCCGTGCTGGTCCTGCTCTTCCTCGGCGGCGCCGCGCCCGCGTCGGCCCACGCCGCCCTCCGCGGCACCGACCCCGGGGACGGAACCGTACTCAAGTCGGCCCCCCGCTCCGTCACCCTGACCTTCACCGAGTCCGTCGGCCTGCTCGACGACTCCTTCCGCGTCCTGGACCCCGGCAACCGCCGGCTGCGCATCGGCGAGGCACAGCACGCGGAGGGCCGCGCCGACACCGCCCGCGTGCGCCTGCCCACGAAGCTGCCCGAGGGCACGTACGTGGTGGCCTGGCGCGTGGTGTCGGCGGACAGCCACCCGGTCTCCGGCGCCTTCACCTTCTCCGTGGGCAAGGCGTCCCCCACGGCGGCGAGCCTGGACACGGGCCCGTCCGAGGACCCGGCCACCACCGGCCTCTACAACATCGCCCGGTACCTGGCCTACCTCGCCGCGGCCCTGCTCATCGGCACCGCCGCCTTCGTGGCACTGTGCCGGCCCCCGGACCCGGCCCCCCTGCGCACCCCGCTGGTGGCGGGCTGGTGGACGCTGCTCGGCAGCACCCTCGTCCTGCTGGTGCTGCGCGCACCGTACGAGACGGGCACCGGCCCGGGAACGGCCTTCGACGCGTCCGCCCTCCGCCACACCCTCACCACCCGGCCGGGCGTGGTCCTGCTCGCCCGCCTGGCGCTGCTGCCCCTGGCGGCCCTCTTCCTGGTACGGCTGTCCCGGCACCGCGGGGCGGAACGCCGGCCCCGCCCGCTGCTGGCGGCGGGCGCCGTCCTGGCCGTGTGCCTGGCCCTGACCTGGGCGGCGGCGGAACACGCGTCGGCGGGCATCCAGGTACCGGTCGCCCTGACCTCCGCGGTCCTGCACGTGCTGGCGATGGCGGTGTGGCTGGGCGGCCTCACGGCCCTGCTGACGACGCTGTACCGCTCGTCGTCCGCTCCGGCCACCATGGTCACCCGTTTCTCCCGCCTGGCCTTCACCTCCGTGGCCGTCCTGGTCGGCACCGGCGTCTACCAGTCCTGGCGCGGCCTCGGCTCCTGGAACGCCTTCACCGACACGTCGTACGGCCGCCTCCTGACCGCCAAACTCGCCGCGGTCGTCCTGCTGTTGGCGGCGGCGGCCTGGTCCCGGCGGTGGACGGCACGGCTGGTGGCGGCGGAGACGCGGACCCAGCCCGAGCCCGAGCCTGGGGCCGGGTCTCGGTCCGAGGCGGCGGCGGAGCGGGTGCCGGAGACGGCGCCGGTGTCCGCGTCGGTGTCGGCAGCTTCCTCCTCTTCCTCGGTGCAGAAGCCGGTGACGGTGAAGGAGACGGCGACGGAGCCGGAGACCGTGACTGCGGAAGCGGGCAGGGACGCGGGCGGTGGCGCCGCCAGTGACACGGGCGGGGACACGGGCGGCGACGCGCACCGCCGGGGCCTGCGCCGTTCCGTCCTGGCCGAAGTGGCCGTAGGAGTGGCGGTGTTGGTGATCACGACCGTACTCACCGGCACGCTGCCCGGCCGCGCGGCGGCGGACGCGGCCGAGGCCGCGCCCGCGACCGGGGTGCCCGCCGCGTCCGTCACCACGATCCCGTTCGACGTCGGCGGTCCCGGCGGCCACGGCACGGTACAGATCACGCTCGACCCGGGCCGGGTGGGCGACAACTCCGTGCAGGCGGTGGTCTTCGGCGCCGACGGCGGCCTGGCGGCCGTCCCCGAACTCCGGCTCTCCTTCACCCTCGCCGCCCAGCAGATCGGCCCCCTGGACGCCAAGGTGACCGACAGGGGCGGCTATTGGGCCGCGAACGCCTTCACCCTGCCCATCGCCGGCGACTGGACCATGAAGGCGACGGTCAGGGTGTCGGACCTGGACCAGGTGAGCGTGACGCGGACGGTACGGATCGTCCGCTAGCCGGGCCCGGGAGCGCCTGGGACGTCTTCGGGGACAGCAGCCCGGCCATGGTCTCGGCGGCCCGGACGGCCGCGTCCCCGCAACAGTTGTTGAACAGGACGTGCACCTGACCGCGGGGCCCGACCCGCTCGGCGAGCGCCCGCACCCGCGGCACCCACTCGCGAAGTTCATCGGGCCGGTAGTCGTGCCGGAAACGGTCCTCCTTGCTGCCGGTGCCCCAGGCGGCGCTGCGTCCGTGGAACCGTACGACGGACAGCCGGGGAGAGGTGACGGGGGTGACGGGCGGCACCGAGGAGGGCAGCGTCTGCGCCATGTCGACGGCGACGGCGGCCAGCCCGTGCCCGGCCAGCAGCGCACAGGTCGCCTCCACCCGTTCCTCGCGCCACCAGTCGGGATGCCGGAACTCCACGGCGACGGGCCAGCCGGCGGTCCGGACCGCGCACTGCTCCAGGAACCTCTCGGCCCGTGTACCCGGCCGGAACCACGGCGGGAACTGGAACAGCACACTCCCCAGCCGCCCGGCCGCACGCAACGGTTCGATCCCGGCAGCGAACCGGTCCCACACCTCGTCCAGCACCGCGGGGTCACCGGCGTCGGCGGGCAGCCCGGCGGGGACGGCGGCGTCCCTGGTGGGATGTCCGGTGAGCAGCGAGAAGGCCTTCACGTCGAACACGAACCCGTCGGGCGTCCGCTCCACCCACAGACGGCTGTTGCGCTCGCTCGGCAGGGCGTAGTAACTCGCGTCCACCTCGACCACCGGAAACCGCTCGGCGTAGTAGCGCAACCGCCCCTCGGCGTCCCGCCGCCCCGCCGGATACCACCCACTCCCGACCAGCGCCCGATCGGTCCACGAACACGTCCCCACCAGAATCCCGCCCAACACAGCACCCATGCGCAGCGGTTACCCATCCGAGGGCCGCGCTCACGACGGCGACCGCCCCACCGCGGCCGACCCGCACGGCGGGATGCCGGAATCCGTCCCGCCGGGCGGACGTCGTCCCCGACGTGTCCGGCGCGTACAGAGCCGGCGGGGATCCACCGATGAGTTCCGCCGACCGGGCCGGTCTACCAGCACGTACGCCATCGAGACGCTGACTGGAGACCCACCATGACGACTCCCGCACACGCCGGCCGCATGCTTTTCGTGAACATCCCCGTCGCGGACCTCGAACGCAGCAAGGCGTTCTTCGCTGGTCTCGGGTTCGGTTTCAACCCGAACTTCACCGACGAGACCGCCGCCTGCATGCTGGTCGGCGAGCACGCCTTCGTCATGCTGCTCAGCCGTGAGAAGTTCGCGCAGTTCTCGAAACTGCCGATGGCCGACCCCACCACGCACACGCTGGCGCTGTACTGCTTCAGCGTGTCATCCCGTGAGGAGGTCGATTCGGTCAGCGCCGCCGCACTCGCGGCGGGCGGCTCCGAGGCGGATGGCGCCGAGGACCACGGCTTCATGTACTCGCGCAGCTTCTTCGACCTCGACGGCCACGGCTGGCAGGTCATGTGGATGGACCCGGCGGCGGCGGAGCAGGGCCCCGAGGCGTTCGCGGCCTCCACGCAGGACGCCGACGCCCCGGCCTGACCCACCACCCCATGGGCACGTGGTGGGGTGGTGTGCCGTAGCGGGGACGTACCTCCGTTCATGGGCAGCGACAGGTCGGACGCCCTCCGCCCGGAGCCGTGGAAGCCGAGGCGGAATCCAACGGGACGGACAACGTCGAAGGGCCCTCGGCGCAAGGCAGTTTCTAGGGGCCCTTCGACTTCGTGTCCGCTGAGGCACTGGCGGAGGATACGAGATTCGAACTCGTGAGGGGTTGCCCCCAACACGCTTTCCACATGTTCGTCTCAGGGTTCGACTGCGGCCGGGGGCGTCCTGACCTGCGGCGGAGCATGCGGGCGGTCTCTGCCCGGACCGCAGCGGACGGAGGCGAACGCAACCAGAACTGCAACCATGGAAGCCCAGCCCTGCTCACACCTTGCGCCAGGCGGTGAGCAGTTCGTCGGGGCCGTAGGTCGCCTGGAGACCGGAACATCTGATCCCGCTGCGAGAGGCCGCCACGAGCGGTACCGGCTCGTCGGTGACCGCCGCCCGGTGCTTCTGCAGTGCTGCCAGGTCGTGGCTGTCGAACGCGGAGTTCTCCAACCACTTGACCGAGCCGAGGAAGAGCAACTGCTTGGCCACCGGCTGCCGGTCGGCGCCCACCAAGTCGATTTCCACGTCGTTGTTGCGGGTCCAGTACCCGCCGATCGCCGGGGCGGCGGGCAGGAGGCCGTCCGGCAGGAGGCGGGCGAGGGATTCCCGGACCAGGGGCTCGATCGCGCGGCCCCGCCAGCTCGTCCACTGCTCCTTGATCCGGCTCAGAGTGAGATCCCCTCGCATCCGCTCGATCTCCGCCATGTGCGGATCCAGAAACGCGAGCCAGAAGCGCAGGTAGGGGTCGGCCACCCGGTAGCGGCGTTCCTTCGACGGCCTGAGCGAGAGCGGCAGCTCGGCGGCCACGACCCTTTTCTCGGTCAGGACGTCAGTGGCTCGGGTGAGAGTGGTGTGGGCGATGCCGCCCGCCGCGCGAGCGATGTTGGTGAAGGTTCGCTCCCCGGATCCGATGGCCCGCAGGACTTCCCTGCTCATCGCCTGCGGCGGAAACTCCGCGGCCAGTGACCGTTCGGCGGAGACCAGCAGCGCCGAGATCGGGTTGTCCAGCGAGTCGCGGAGGAACTCCCAGACATCCGCTCCGGCCCGCCACTCGGTACAGATCAGAGGTAGACCTCCCGTGATCAGAGCGGCGTCGAACGCGGCCGCCGGAGACAGGCCGAGCATTTCGCCGATGTCGGCAGGGTTCAAAGGCCCCACGATCATTTCCCGGCCCCGCTGGTGAAAGGGCCGGTCGTAGCTGTTCAGCGCCTCCATCATCGACAGATCGGACCCGACCAGGAGGAGAAGCACAGGCTTGCGGCTGAGCAGCCGGTCCCAGGCCCGCTGGAGCATGCCCTCGAAGGCGTCGATGCGATCCATCAGATACGGAACCTCGTCGATGACGACGACGCTGGCAGTGTCATCGGGCAGGATCTCCGCAAGCAGCCTGAGTGCCGCGTTCCACTGCTCCGGGGTCTCCTCCGAGAACAGTTCCCGCTCCGGCAGGGTGGATCTGGCGACGGCGTCGAGCAGCTCCGTCAGCTCGTCCTCCGCCGTGCCGCCCGCCGCGGTGAAGAAGAGGCACGGCGTCTCGGTCCGCCGGATGAACTCCTCGACGAGGCTGGACTTGCCGACCCGCCTCCGTCCGCGCATGAGGATGCACTGACCGGGTTTCGCCGACCCCGCGGCGTCGTGAACCGCCTGCAAGGCGTTGCCGAGCACGTTCAGCTCGCGTTCCCGCCCGATGAAACGACGCATATGGACTCCCGCTGGAGATAGTATCCCCAGCGATACTATCTCCAGCGATACCATCTCTCCTTCTCGGGCATGAGACTCACGAGGCCGTGGATCCGGGAGTGGGAAGGGTAGGTCGCTCACCGGCGACGATGGGTGTCTTCGGCGTGGCCTTGAGCAGCCGGTGTGCCTGCAGGTGGAGGCCGACGTCGGCGGGACCTGTCCGCGGCGCGAGGGTGACGGTGCTTCGGGGCCGCGGCACGGTCCGACGTTCCTTCGCGGGGGCGGGACAGCAACGGCCACTCGGGCGCCGGGTCATACCTGCTTGACGACGATGGTGTCCGGGAGGAGCTTCTCCAGGTCGTCCACGTCCGAGGTGAAGACGGTGACCTGGCCCTTCTGCTGGCGTGCGATGACAGCGAGCGCGGCGTCGATGGCGTGCTTGTGGCCGTGCAGCTTGGCGTCAGCCAGGAGGGGCCGGGCCTGGCGGGCCTCGTCCTTTCCGATGTCGGCGACCTTGAGCCGGGAGAGCACCCAGTCCCAGCGCTGCTCGGTGGTCCTGCCGTCGTACGCCTCCACCAGCGTCATGGGCGGCGTGACCACTTCGGCTTCGCCTCGTGCTGCGAGATCGAGCCAGGCGATCATCTTCCGGTCGCCGCGCACGGCCAGGGACAGGGCTTCGCAGTCGAGTACGAAGGTGCGCAGTGGCCGCTGCCCGTGCTCACCGGCTCGCTCGGTCACGCGGCCTCTCCGGCGTTGTGTCCTCCGGCGGTGAGGCGACGCTTGTGCTCGGCGTCGAGATCTTCCATCTCCGAGAGTGCTGCCGCGTGCTCGTCCTCGGTGACCGCGCCGTGCTCCTCCTGCAGCCAGTCGACCAGTTCCAGCAGTCGGTCCCGATCGCGCTTGAATCGCAGTGCTTCGGCGACGTACGCCGAAAGTCCCCGCTCAGCCGCCTCGGCGCGGATCTCGTCCAGGAGGTCTTCGGGGATCGTCACCGTTACCTTCTTGGTTGCCATACAAGTCACCATACTCTTGGTGTGAATGCCCCTACCGGATTGCTGCGACCCGTAGGGCAAGGAGGCCAATGGCCCATCCGTGAGCCCTGAACCAGGACAACGGGGGCTGAGGACAACGACGAAGGGCCCCACCTCGCGGTGGGGCCCTTCGACTTCGTGCCCGGTGAGGCACTGGCGGAGGATACGAGATTCGAACTCGTGAGGGGTTGCCCCCAACACGCTTTCCAACTGTCCGCGTGGCCGTACGGGGGCGTTCACCGAGGTTCGCGCGGCAGGTCAGAGCGGGTGCGCGTACTGCGGTGAACGGTGGCGGCCGTCTGCGCACTGGACAAAGACCAGGACAACGAACGGTGCTGAACGGAGTGCGCTCGTTCGGAAGGGGCAAGCTGTCGTGGTTCCCGACGCCTCGGGTAGCCCGAGCCATCGCGGTGCATGTCGGCACCTGGTCGTTGATGTCAGTCAGAGCCGGCATGCGGAGGACCAGTGAGGCGCCAGAAGGTGGAGCCATACCCCGCCCACTCATGCATCGCACCTGGGAGCCCAGTGCACAACCAACAGCCACTTAAACCTTCGCGTCATACCTTCACCATATTGAGTCGATCGCCGTCAGCATCTACACTCAGCAGGCTTCTACATGTACAATTATTAGTTCTAGGCAAATGATCATGACTGATGGTTGGGGGATGTGTGAAAATTTCTAAAAACGCACTGCTACCCCATTTTGAACGACAGACGGATTATTTTGACTATTTCTCCGGAAATGAAGTTCCGGATGTTCAGCAACTTCAAGACAAGCGTTTGAAGGCAGGCCTACAAAAGACGTACCTTCTGGAAACTGTCGACGGGGGTAGCGCAGAGAACAGGCCTTCAATTGCGGAAATCTTTCAGCGAAGCGAAATTCGTGTCGACAGTCTGACTGGCGACGTCGGAGCGTATACTCTTTATGCGCCGACGGGAGAACGTGTAGCAGTCCTGGAGGAGATCGACTCCAGGTATCTTGCGTTGTATACGCTGCTACCTTCGATGGAATCGGACAAGCTTGTCAGGGAAGCTGTAACAGCGAATCCCTTCCTCGATCACCTTTGGCTTTCCTCCCAAAGCTTCCTTGCTCTCTGGACGCAAGTCCTAAGAGACAACAACGGTAAGCGTTACGGGAAAATCACTTTTGAGCATGAGTCGATTTATGAGACTCCCGAAGGTGACGAGGAATATTTCCAAGGTGAGCGCAGGACATCGCGTTTCACGATGGTGGACAAGCTGGAAGTGATTTCCCAGAAGATGGATCCACTTTCCCAAGAGTATGCGCCATTGGCTTCAATTACCCAGCTCCGAATTCCTGCTCAGGGGCGGGGAGGTCATGATCTCTACTTTGATGGAAAGCTGACCAACCGGAGCAGTTCGTTTCTAGATCATCGTGCCACCGTTCGCGGAGTTGTGGACCTGTACCGCGCGCTAACCAAGCGAGTGGAGCAGCAACTGTGGGTCTCTGCATCGGGCCCTCACGGCATTGCCGATGGGAACTTCGGATCGATTGCTGAGATCGTCTTCAGTAAAAGCCTTCCGGAAGATGTTTTCAAGCGATGGGTAATCAGTCTGTTCAATAACAGGCGAAACCGATTCAGGATTACCGGGTATCCAACCTGGCTAAGTGACAAAAAAGTGCACGCCAACGCTATTGACCAGCACCTTTGGCAGCCTTTAGTGCTTGAGATGACTCCAGAACGAGTCATTGCTGTTCTGCCTCATGGCACCTGTGGTAATTCGATCAATCGACTAGTCTCAAACATTCAGCGCTTCGTCGACCCTAAAGTGACAGCGTACATCGGCGATCAAGAATACGGGTCTTTGATCCAAGGGGTAGCAGTCTAAGCCCAGGGGGGGAATTGCTTACTCGTGACCCGGTATTTCAGGTCAACAGTTGCTTGTGGTTGGTTGCCAAGTCCACCCCGGCCAAGGATGGAAAGCGGCCGTTTTTTGACGCGGGGTACCGGCTGCGCTCACTCGGGTCCAAGCTAGCGTTCAGCGTTGAGGCGCGTGCGAAAGTTGCGCAGCGTGGGTGGGGTCCCAACCCCCCCGAGCCAGACTTGCTTTTTCATCACCTTGCTTCTGGTGACCATCTCGTGCTGGAGTGCAAGGCTTCCAGTTTCAGCAAAGAGTCGAGTACGGCTGGGCAAGCCCGTAAACTCTTGATTTCTTGCGCAGATTCCACCACTGCAGTCGGAATTGACGGCCAAGCCGTCGTCGTTTACGTACTCCCCAGCGAGGACTGCCCACTTCAGACTGAGACACTCGCCGAGATAACCGACGAGCTGACGGAAGATGGCTTCGTCGCAGCGCTCTATGGCGTTCTTGGCCTGAAGATAGATGATGACGGCCTGTGGGCTGAATTGCAGGTCAGTCAAGATCCGTCACCGCATTTGGCGGAACTAGTTGACCGTTTCCTGATCGTTGCTGGAGCTTCGAGCGAAGCTCGCCCCTTGTATTTGATCCCTTACGACCCTTCGGCCGCCGATAATCAATCACGCGAGGAGCGGGAATACTGCCACCGTATACTGCTTGAGCGGTTCTACTTGGCAGCCGTCCAAGTCCTTGGAACGGCAGATGTGCCTGAATGCGTAGTAATTAAGGCCGACGATCTTTTCCGGCAAGCTACGTATGGCGTATCAGACAAGTGGCAGGCAAAGGAACTCGGCCCGCTGAAGAGCAAACTAATTCGTGGCATGGCGACCCTGCTTAACAGGAAGACCTTGCAGGGGAAAGTGACCGTAAATAATAACCAGGTGGAGCTACTGCTTAGAGACGAGGATGACAGAGACGCGGCGATAGGTATGCTATTGAAAGCGAATACTACGCAACTAGCGTTGAATGCATCCAGTGGACAAACAGATATAGATCACATCGACTGATGCAGATCTGCCCGCATGGTCGTCCGGGGCGTTCGCACGGGTGATAGGGGCCGTTCGCAGGGAGTGTGCGTACGACGGTCAGCGGTGCGACGGGAGGACAAAAGGAGACGGGTACGGCCTCACTTCGAGGCCGTACCCGTCTCCTTTTAGTACATTCAGGAAGGGAGGAATCCCGGCTTCTCCCTGCCGAGGTCTTGCAGGTGGTTCAGGTAGTCCTGTGCAGCCGGTTCGGTGCTGTAGCGCTGCTTCATGACGGCCGCGAGTTCTCGGCTGGTCATGATCAGGGACGGGACCGACTGACGCTCGCCCTGTAGGGCGCGCTCACCGTGGATGAGAGCTTGTTCGAGATCGCCCTCTCGCGCTGCGGTGACCCCCAGGGTTACCCGCGCTTCGGCGTTCCGCATGGGCGACCGCTCCGTGCCGTCGAAGTCAGTTCCCGCCCGCAGAACCTCTTCCGCGAGCGTCCGCGCAAGTCGGTCTTCCCCAACCAGCCGGTAGCAGTCCATCGCGTAGAAGTCGAACTTGCCGGGGTCGACGACAAAGTGGTTGTCCAGGTTCTCGGGATACGGCATCCCCTCTAGCAGCCGGCGCCCCTTGTCGAGAGCCACCTCAACCTGCCGACGGTCCCCGAGCCGCGCCCATGCCTTGGCTTCCTGGCCAGCGAGCTGCACGGCGACGCCATGGTGTGCTGCGGTCTCTGCCCCGGCCTGCGCTGCCGCGATGACCCCGCGATAGTCGCCGGTCGTGAGGGCGAACCACGCCCGCATCTCGTGTGCCCACCCCGCCACCTCGGGGTGGTCGGACTCGGTGGCGAGCGAGAGGGCGGCACGCCGCGTTGACTCGGCCGCGTGGCGGTCGCCCGTGTCGTACTCGACACAGCCGACCAGCAAGGCGAGCCAACCCGACAGCGCGAGCACCTCGCGATGCTGGGCAAGCGTGAGGCTCTTCGTGTGCAGGTCAACAACGCGGCGAAGCCACTGCCGACCCTCGATAAGAAGCTGGGCACTCGGCATGAACGGGTACTCGGAGCAGAGGCGGTCCGTGGTGATCCGGAGCGCATCGAGCGTCGCGCTGTCGACGTCGGACCGGTTCAGGCGACTCACGATCTCCAGAGTCTCCATTCCGCTCGCTGCCAAGATCTCCTTGTCCCCGTCCCGGCGAGACGGAGCAGGGAAGAGCGCGTGCGTCACCGTGCCGAACACGGCCGCGATGATCGGTTGATAGAAGTCGTTCGGTGCCTGGCCAGACTCCCAGCGCTTCCACTGGCGAATCATGCTGTCGTCTGCCGGCAGCTCCGTGGGGGCATGCGCACGCAGGGCCCTGACCGCGTCACGCTGTGACCAGTCGCGCGCCTGTCGTTCGGCAGCGATGCGTCGCGCCCATGCGGGCCTGTCGTCAGTCATGCGCCCTCCTCCGAGTGCCTACTCCGAGTCTCACGCGCGGGCAGGGGGGACAGGGAAGGGGACAGGGGGGTGTCACTGGACATGTCCCCACCCCCCTTTCGCCGTCCCCTTGCTGTCACTTACCTCACACACTCCGTTACTCCCATGCTGGTTGCAGATCAAGCGCCACCCGGTGCGGAGCGGCTTTCCAGCGCTTCGAGCCGTTCGGTCAACGCCTTGAGTTGGGAGCGGATTTCCTTGATGTCATCACGTACGTCGCCACCCGGGGCAGACCCGTCACTGACGAAGTTGCCCAGGTTCCCCGCCGACACGATCAACCCCTCGGTCCGGAGCGCTGCTAGCCCGTTCTGGATGGTCTGGCTGGCGTACCCGAAGCGGTCCATCAGCTCTCGCTGAGAGGGGAGTTTCTCCCCTGGCTTCATCTTCTTGATGTCGTCGCGGAGCGCGTCTGCGACCTGCACCGCCTTCGGCTTGGGCCCTCCTGTGACAGTCATGCCTTGAGGGTACCCACCACAGCGAACTAGTGCGCATCACCTCGTAGGGGTTGTGCACCACAGCAGACTAGTGCAAGCTAGTTAACAAGAGGTCGCCCCGACTCAAAGGGGAAACCGCTTGACCTGCACAGACAGCGTCCGGAGGAAAGCCCGAGGGGGTGAGTACGAAGGAAGCGCCGGTTCCTTGAGAACTCAACAGAGTGCTTTGAGATCGACGGGGTTTGACCCCGTCCCCGTGACGGCCGGGTGACGACCGTCGGCCCCGGTATCCAGCCGTGAGGGCGCGGAATCGACTTCCGCCCGGGGTCACTTGGGGGTCCGCCGCGACGTGCGGCGTTGGCCCTCATCTCCGGACGCGGCGGCACTCCCGGACAGGACAGCCCGCCGCGCCGGATCTCCCATTCCCGACGCAGTCAGGAGAAGTAGTTCATGACCGAGCGCATCCTTCCCGTGGACGTCATCGGCCCGATCGCCCTGGATCTGACGATGAACACCGGCAGCATCCGCGTCGTTGTCGACCCGACCCTGAAGCAGGCGCGCATGGTGCTGACGACGGAGGCCACCTCCGGCCCGTCGGCCGACGCGATCCGCGACACCACCGTCAGTCTCACCGGGCAGAACCTCAGGGTCCGTGTCCCGGACATCGCCGGCGGCATGGGCGGAGGAAGCACCACCATCCGTATGGGCGGCAACACCATGACGTTCTCCGGCGGCAACGGCGTGCAGATCGTGAACGGCAACGTCCACATCACCGGCCACGGCGGCGGCAAGGTGTTCGTCAACGGCCGCGAGGTCACCGCCACCGGCCCGGCCGGCGACGCGGTGACGCCGATCAGCGCCGTCGTCCACCTGCCCGCGCGGTCGGTGGCCGCGATCAGCACGCACAGCGCGAACACCGTCGTCACGGGCACGCTGGCGCGGCTGGAGTACGACGGCACCTCCGGAATGCTGACCGCTGAGCGGCTCGGTGACCTGGAAGCCGTGGTCACCAGCGGCAGCGTCATCGTCGGCGAGGTGAGCGGCCCGCTGGACATCAACCTCACGTCCGGCAACGTCAACGTCGGCGCCTACAGCGGCCATTGCGCCCGGCTGAACCTCACCTCCGGCAACGTCCGCATGGCCGCGACCGCGCAGGCCACGGGCCGTCTGTCCGTGAACGCCACCTCCGGCAGCGTCCGTGTCACCGGCGCCGGTCACCTGAACGTCCGCCGCCGGGTGACCAGCGGCCACGTGCAGATCAGCTAGCACCCGCCCCGGATCGCGCCCCTCACCTCCTTCCGGACAGGAGTCCGTCACCGATGCACGCTGCCACGTTCGCCGCCGTGTTCATCGCCCTGTACGTCGCTCACAGCGTGGGTGACCACTGGGTTCAGACCTCGTATCAGTCCGCGCACAAGGGCCGTCCCGGTTGGGTCGGCCGTCTCGCGGACGCCCGGCACGTCGCAACCCTGACACTCACCAAGCTCGCCGTGCTCATCCCGGCCGCCGCGCTGCTGGGAGTGCACCTGTCGGTGCCGGGCGTCGTCGCCGGCCTCGCGGTCGACGTGGCCTCGCACTGGTGGGCCGACCGGCGCACCACGCTCGCGTGGCTGGCCCGGGTGACCGGCAAGGGCGAGTTCTACCGGCTCGGTGCCCCGCGCGCCGGCCGCGACGACAACCCGCACATCGGTACCGGCGCCTACGCGCTTGACCAGTCCTTCCACCACCTGTGGCTGCTGGTTGCCGCGCTGATCATCGCCACCGTCTGACCCCCGTTCTTCGCGGGGCGGTCGCACTCCCGGACAGGACAGCCGACCGCCCCGCGCCCTTCCCGACGTTCCAAGGAGAGATCCACCATGCGTATGCGCACCTTCGTCGCCGGCCAGGAAGCGCACGGCGACATCGAGTTCGCGGAACTGGCGCTCGGTATCGACATCGACCTGTTCCGGGGCCCGTTGGAGTTCGAGACGGACGGCGAGCGTGCCGCCCGTGAGGACGCGGCCCGTGACATCCTCGCCGACCTGCGTGCGGAGGCGGAGGCCGGTGACGAGATCGCCGGTTGGGACGCCCTGTACGCGGACGCGCTGACCCGTACGGTGCCGTTCCTGCGCTCCGCTCGCGGCTACCGGTCGGGGACGGGGGAAGCGGCATGAACGAGACCCGCAAGCCTCTGACGAAGGTTCAGATCGGCGTTCTGACGGCCGCGTTCGTGCCGATGCTCGCCACAGGCGTCGTCGGCGGGATCGGCACGTACAGCAACATCGGGCACGCCTACGGCACGGGGACCGCGCTCGGTGCCCTCGGTGCCGGTGAGGGCGCCACGGCCGTTCTCGCCCTGTTCCTGCTGGGACTGACCATGCTGGGCCAGTCCTCGCCGCGCGTCGTACGGATCGGGCTGTGGGCACTGCCGGCCGCCGCCGCCGTCATGGGCGCCATGGCCGCGCCGGACCCAGGGCGGACCGTGATCTACGCCCTGACCCCGATGGGCATGTCCGTGTCGGCGGAGGGCATGGCGTTCCTCGCCCGCCGGATCGTCGTTCACACCGACGGCCGCGACGCGGAGAACGAGCGGCGCACCGCCGACATCGTGCAGGCCCTCGCCTACCACCGGGCGCGCGCCGCACACCATCCGGTCGACCGGGTGCGGAAACGGTCCGATCGGGCGTCGTGGCGTCTGGCCCGCAAGGTCGGGGTCGGGGATGCCGCGCTCGGATCGAGGCTGATGGATGTCCAGCGCGACCGGATCGCGGACGGTGCGGATGCCGCGCTCGCGTCGATGTTCGGCGGCACGGCCCCCGCCCTCGCGCCGGTTCCCGACGCGGACGCGAATGCGGAGGAATCTACCGAGACCATGAGGAATCGGTCTATGGCTGACCTGCGGGAATCGACCCCGGCGCCGTCGGTGGTACTGACCCGCTTGCCCGCACCCGATCCGGTGGCGGTCGACTTCATGAAGTCGACTCTTCCCTTCAAGCCTGCCCCGGCGCTCGCCTCGCCGGTCGACCCGGCCGGCCTGCGGGCGGTGGCGGTCGACTCCCCCCGATCCCGTCGGGCGACCGGCAAGGTTCCCGACGTGGCCCGGTCGCCCCGACCCAAGCGCACGGCGGATCAGTTGCTCGCTGAGGCCCGCACCGCGACCGCCGATTGGCCGGACAGCCGGATCACGGCGGAGGGTCTCCGCCGCGAACTCCGTACCTCGCCGGCGAACGCGCGGACGCTGCGGGACACGATCCTCGCCGAACGTGCCGCCGACGGCGGTAAGGCCGCGTGAAGCGGCTGACCCTCGCCGACTGCTTCGACCCGGACGGCGAGCGCTTCGGCATCCCCACCTACCCGTGGCGATACGCCCCCGACGACCTGGCCACCCGCCGCCAACTCCGCACACGTGGACTGCGCCCGGGTGGTCAGGACATCGCGGCACAGATCCTCCGGCCGCGCCGTCGGCGCGAACCGTTGATGGCATACCTGTACCGGGTCGACCTCGCCCGTCCGGTGCGGCCGATGACCCCGGCGAGGTGGGTAGCGCTCGCCAAGGCCAATGCCGCCCGCCGCCGTTGTCCCGAGTGCGGCCGGGACGCCGGATACGTGATCCCCACCTCGCTCGGCATGTGCGTGCCGTGCGCGTTCCCCGAGGAACAGCGCGTCGCCTGAACACCCCATCAAGCCCGGGTCCGGCCGCCCGACCTTCCACAGCAAGCCGGCCGGACCCTTCGACTCCCGAAGGAGTGCGTACATCGTGACGGAAACCACCGCCTTCCCGCCCCCGGAGGACCCGGAGGGCACCGAACAGCCGACGGCCGACATCGTGCCGTTCCCGCTGAAGAAGAAGACCGACCCCGCCGACCCGGCCGCGCCGACCGGCGAGGGCGCGGTGAAGCCGGGGGAGTGGGAGGCCGAACTCCCCGACACCGACGACCCGGAGGCCGACGGCCTGAGCGAGGGGGCGCCGGTCGACCCGCCGCGCGAGGTCTACCCGCCCTCGGTCGCGGAATGGATGGAGGCCAGGAACAAGGCCCGTATGCCGGTCCTGCCGGACTGGGTGAAGCTCCCTGACCAGCGCACGGCGGTCCGCAAGTGGGCCGTCCGGCACTACTCCGCCGTGGTCGGCTACCACGCCGTGCGGCTCCCGCTGGTCTACACGCCGAAGATCTGCATGTACTCGCCGCGCGGCGCGTGGCGGTGGTCGACCGCGATCGGCCGGTGGGTGTTCGACTCAGAGGGCAAGGGCCTGCGCCTCGCCTCCGTGGCCAACGAGGACGCGGCGGAGTACCTGAAGCTGTCCCGGCAGCGCAACGACCGCGTCCGGCTGCGGGGGATCGTGGCGACGATCGCCGGTTTCGTCGGTCTGGCCGCCGCGCTGACCCTGTACGTCATGGCGCCGTCGTGGCTGCTCATGCTGGCCATGGCGACGCTGGCCACCACCCTTGGTGTGGTCGGTGCGCCGGCGGACCGGCCGCTGATCGACATGGCCAAGGTGACGTTCCGCAAGCGGCGGCTGTCCTCGGACATCGTCATCCGCGCACACGAGGCGGCCGGGCTGACCACCAAGGATCAGACGATTGCCTTCCCGCGACCGATCGGCCGGGACGGGGACGGCTGGCGCGTGATCGTGGATCTGCCGTACGGCAAGACGTTCGAGGACGCGATGAAGGCTCACGCTCGTCTCGCCTCCGGTATGGACATCGCCCCCACTCAGCTCTTCCTCGACAAGGACGAGACGAGCGGGCGGCGGGTGTCGTACTGGATCGCCGACCGTGACCCGCTCGCCGTGCCGTCGGGCAAGTCGCCGCTGTTGGGGGCGACGCGGGTGGACTTCTGGAAGCCGTTCCCGTGGGGCGTGGATGAGCGCGGCAACCCGGTCATGGCCACCATGCTGTGGCTGTCTCTGCTGGTGGGCGCCGTGCCGCGTCAGGGCAAGACGTTCTCAGCCCGCACGATTGCGCTCGCCGCCGCGCTGGACCCGTACGTGCGCCTGTACGTGTTCGACGGCAAGGCGTCGCCGGACTGGCGCAAGTTCGCGTTGGTCGCGCACCGCATCGGCTTCGGCATCGTCCCGAAGAACGGGGTCGACCCGGTGGGGCATCTGCTGACCTCGCTGCGGGAGTTGAAGGCGGATGTGGAGGACCGGTACCACAGGCTCTCGGAACTGCCGCTGCACGTCTGCCCGGAGGGCAAGCTCACCCCTGAGATCAGCCGGGACAAGAAGCTGAACATGCCCCTCACGCTGTTCGTGGTGGATGAGGTGCAGGAGTACCTGACCCACCCCGAGCACGGCAAGGAAATCCTGTCCCTGATGGTCTACCTCGCCCGGGTCGCCCCGGCCGTCGGTGTCTCCGTGATGACGGCGACGCAGAAGCCGGACGACAAGGCGTGCCCGTCAGAGCTGCGTGACCAGCATCAGGCCCGGTTCGCCCTGCGGGTCGGCGCCTACCAGGTGTCGGACACGATCCTCGGTGCGGGTTCGTACTCGGAGGGGTTGGACGCGTCCAAGCTGCTCAAGTCCCACAAGGGTGTCGGTCTGCTCAAGGGCATGTCCGACGACTCCGGGATCGTGCGCACCTACCTCGCCGACGGCCGCGACGCCGAACGTGTCCTGACAAGGGCCGCCGCGTTGCGCGAGGCAGAGGGCACCCTGTCCGGCGACGCGGTCGGCGAGGTCCCGGCGGCGGAGACGTCCGCGACGATCCTTGACGACGTCGCGGCCGTGCTCGGCAAGGGTGAGACCAAGGTGTGGTCGGAAACGGTCGTGGACCGGCTTGCCGACCTGCGCCCGGACGTCTACGGCCCGTGGGCGGAGTTGGAGCCCAAGCCCAAGGCGGAAGCGCTCACCGCCGCGCTCAAGCCGTACGGCATCGGCACGGGGCAGATCAGCCGGCGCATCGACGGCGAACAGGTCAACAAGCGCGGCATCAAGCGCGACGACATCGCCACCGCGATTACACAGCGCAACCAGAAGCGGGACGCCGGATAGGTCTCACAGCCTGCTACCGGTAGCGGCAGACGTCGCTACCGGTAGCAACCCTGCTAGCGACCGAAACCGCCCCTGATCAGGCCGCTAGCACGTAGCGGCCGACCTGCGGAAACCCCCTCCAACCCCCTCTGAGAGGCCCTGATGAGCCTTGCAGCCCTCGCTACCGCATTCCTCCTGATAGTCACCCTCTGTTACGTCGTCAAGTGCTGGCTGAGCCCGTTCGGGGACTGCCGCAAGTGCGGCGGCATGGGCCACGGCTTCAAGACCGACCGCAAGGGCAAGGCCAAGCGCGGCAAGGACTGCCGTCGCTGCGACGCCACCGGCAAGCGCATACGCGTCGGCCGCTGGATCTACAACCGCGCCGCGCGCACCTACCGCGCCGGCACCCGCTGACCCGACGGAGACACCCGTGACGCTCACCATCCCGCTCGTTCTGTTGCTCGCCGTCATCGTCGTGATGCTGCTGCGCTTCAAGGCCGTCGGTGCCGGTGCGGCCGTCGTCGTCGCGCTCTTCGGCTTCTACCTCGCCGGCACCGACGCGAGCGACACCGTCAACCAGCTCGTCACCGCCGTCACCGGCGCCCTCGCCGACGCCGGCCGTTAGAAGGGAGACCAGCACCGTGAACGAACCCACCGCGTACGGCCGCCCGGCCCGACACGAGACGGCCGCCGTCGAAGTCCACACCCCCACCCCGATCGTCCCCGCCCACACCGCCCCGCTCATGCCCGTGCAGCCGGGCACCATCCCGTCCGTGACGAGCATCGTTCTCCCCGACGGCCGCGTCGTCACCGGCTACGCCATCGAGCCCGCCAAGCCCGAACCGGTCGCCGTGAAGCCGGCCGTGTCGCGGGCGGCGGTGAACATCGCGCTCGGGGGCGTCGGGTTCCTCGCCGTGTGTGGCGGACTGCTCATGCTCACCGCCTTCATCACCGCCCTGACCGCGCTGGTCACCCAGCTCGTCATCCTCGCCGCCGTCATCTTCGGCGGCTGGATCGCCGTGCAGGTGTTCAGCGCGAGCGGCCACCGGGACGGGACCACGGTCAACATCCGCAAGGCCGTCATCAAGCGGAACAAGTTCTACGGCTGACAAGGGAGTCCAACACCCGTGATCCGACTGCGTATCCAGCGCACCGCGCTGCCCCGCAACGCGCTCATCCTGACCGACACGCCCCGCCCGGACTGCCGTGACTGCGACGGGGTGGGCGGCATCCCGCACGACTACGGCGACCACACCGGCGAGTACGCCGGTACCGAGTGGGAGCCCTGCCCCTGCTGGACGGAGTGGCGCATGGTCCTGCTGCCGCTCCCGCGCCGGCCCCGGTGGCTGCGCCGTCGTGACAACGGTCGCGACCCGTGGGGCCCTGGCGGCTACAGCAACGAACCGCCCTTCTAGCTCTGCCCGTGGGCGGCGGCACTCCCGGACAGGACAGCCCGCCGCCCACGGTCTCCGATCCCGACGTTGCAGAACAGGAGACCTACAGCATGACGCAACTGTGCGTTATCGGCGAGGGCCCTTTGGCCCCTGCCACTCGAACGGGGCGAGTGCCCCGGCCGCGTCCTCTGGATCTGATCTCGTGAACGCCGCGACGAACCCCCTGCACGTCGCCCTCGCCCTCGCGGCGGTCGGCGTCCCGGTCCTGCCCCTGAGGGCGGGCAAGGTCCCGTTCGGCAACTGCCGCACATGCGCGGCCACCCCGCCCCGGTGCGGCGGGCGGCCGGTCATGAAGAGCGCGGGCCCCTGCCAGTGCCCGGCGCCGTGCCACGCGTGGGCCGCCGCGACCACCGACCCGCACGTCCTCACCTCGCCCCTGTGGGCGCCGGTGTGGCGTGAGGCGGTGGCCGTCGCCTACCACCCGGGCGGGGCGGGGCTGACGGTGGTCGACCTTGATAACGCGGCGGCCGTCGCGTGGGCTCGTGAGACCCTGCCCGCCACCCGCACGGTACAGACGACCCGGGGCGAGCACTGGCTGTACCGGGGCGCCATGCCGTCGTCGAACGCGGTACGGCCGGGCATCGACATCAAGTCCCTGACGCAGTACGCCCGTTGGCTTGGACCCGGAACCGGCCGCATGGCCGTTCTCCCGGCGGCCGTGCGCGCGCTGCTGGTGAAGGAAGAGACCACCCCCGCCCGGGGGGAGGTGGTCTCTTCTCTTCCTCCCCGCGCCACGTGGGGCCGGTCGGTGGCCACCGGGTGCCGCCACACCGAGCGCTACGTCCGCACCGGCCTGGAACGCGGCCTCGCCCTCGTACGGGCCCGCACTGAATCCGGCGCCGGCTCACAGGCGTTCGGCGTCGCACGGTTCCTCGCTGCACAGCACGCCGCGTGTCCCGGACCGTGCGGCCTCGCGGCGATCGGTGAGGAGATCGTGGCCGCCGCCGTCTTGGTGGGCGTTCCGGAGTCCTACGCCCGCCGCGCGGTCGCCAACGGCCTTGAGACGGCTGTGGAGCGCGTGGCATGAACAAAGCATCCCGAACTCCCGCGAACAACCCTCAGGGCGCCGTACAGGGCCCGCTACGGCCGCGCGTGGGCGAACCGAAGGTCGCCGCCCGCAAGGGCGTCCTTTCTGCCGTTGGTTCTGACCCGCAGACGGTCACCGTCACCGGCATCACCCCAGGGCTTCAGATCCAGTGCGAGGGCGTACCCGTCGCGGACTGGCTCTGTGCTTGCGGGCATCACGAACGCGCCCGGGGCCGTGCCGCCGTCATCAGGCTGACCGCCCGCGTCATCGTCGGCATCTGCCCCCACACCACCACCGCCGAAGGGAGGGCGGCCTCATGACTCCACAGCCTGTGGACAGTCCCGACCTGTGGGCCGGACTGCCCACCCTGGAAGACCCGCCCGGCGAGGACGACGCGGCACCGGACGTGTGGGAGGACCCCATTCCCCTCACCGGCCGCCGTGACCGCCCGCGGTTCCCCGCCCACGTCTTTCCCACCTGGCTGGGGGAGTTCGTGACGGCCGTCGCGGAGGAGACGCAGACCCCGGTGGACCTCGCCGGTTCGGTCGCCCTCGCCGTGCTCGCCACGGCGGCCGGCGGTCGGTCGGTGGTCCACGTACGCGGGAACTGGCGCGAGCCCACCAACCTCTTCACCGTGGTCGCCCTCCCGCCCGCCAACCGCAAGTCCGCCGTCTTCGCCCTGCTGACCAACCCCCTGTACGAGGCCGAGAAACAGCTCAAGACCGCGATGCAGCCCGTCATCGTCGAGGCGGAGCTGACGGCGAGGTTGGCCAAGGAAGCGGCGGACAAGGCCGCCACCAAGGCCGCGTCCGCCGACGCAGAGAAGCGGCAGGAGATGGTGGCCACGGCCGTCGGCCTCGCGCAGACGGCCGACACGCTCACCGTCCCCGCCGAACCGGTGCTGCTGGCGGACGACTCGACACCCGAGACGGTCACCTCGCTCATGGCCGAACAGGGCGGC
The DNA here is from genome assembly GCF_056435735.1 of Streptomyces sp. NPDC043878. Classification (NCBI taxonomy): domain Bacteria; kingdom Bacillati; phylum Actinomycetota; class Actinomycetes; order Kitasatosporales; family Streptomycetaceae; genus Streptomyces; species Streptomyces sp. NPDC043878. The sequence continues at coordinate 70,695 of NZ_JBWKDW010000002.1, read as the reverse complement.
CGGCTGTCGGTGATGAGCGCGGAGGGCGGCATCTTCGACATCATCGCCGGCCGCTACTCCGGCGCCCCCAACATGGAAGTCTTCCTGAAAGGGCATGCCGGGGACCGGTTGCGGGTGAACCGGCAGACCCGCCGCGAGTACATCGACGCCCCCGCCCTGACCATCGGCCTCGCCGTACAGCCGGACGTGCTGCGGGACATCGGCAAGGTGAAGGGGTTCGAGGGACGCGGACTGCTGGCCCGCTTCCTGTACTCCCTCCCGGTGTCCACGGTCGGCGAACGCGAGATCATCACCGACCCGGTCCCCGAGCAGACGGCCGCCACCTACACCGCCCGGGTCATCGACCTCACCCTGTCCCTGGCAGAGTGGACCGACCCGGCCGTCATCCAGCTCACCCCGGAAGCCGACGCGGCCCTGATCGCCTATCAGAAGCGCATCGAACCGCAGCTCAAGGCACGCGGCGGCAAGCTGGGCCACATCTCCAACTGGGCCGGAAAGCTCGCCGGGGCAACCGCGCGCATGGCCGCGCTGCTGCACCTCGCCGAACACGGCGGCAACGGCTACGCCCACCCGGTCACCGCAGCCACCATGGACGCGGCGATCGAGCTGGGGGAGTACTACACCGCTCACGCCCTTGCAGTGTTCGACGTCATGGGCGCCGACCCGGTCCTGTCCCGTGCCCGCAGCGTGCTGGAAGCGCTGAGGGACAACGGATGGGAGGACGTCAGCCGACGGGACGTCTTCACCGTTCTGTCCCGCAGCGAGGTTCCTACCGTCGCCGATCTCGAACCGGCCCTCGCGTTGCTGGAAGACCACGGCTATCTGCGGTCCTACCAGCCGGAGCGCACTGGCAAGCGCGGACGCCCCCCGGCGCCCCGCCTACTGGCACACCCCGCTCTGCGGCAGGGCGGCCGGTGACGCGGTTCGCCCCTCGCCCACTCCCGCACAAACCGCAAAATCCGCAATAACCCCGGACACCCCCGCTGACCTGCGACGCGACCCCCGCCCCGTTCCGGCCGGGGGCCCGTCGCACAATCCCGCGATATTCCGCAAAAAACTGAGCACCACCCCACCCCCGGGGCCGGTCACCGGCCGCCCCTGATTTTTGCGGAATATCGCGGATTTCTGCGGAGCACCGTCCGCCACCGCCCGCACACCACATCACCGCAGGTCAGCACCCCACCCCGGCTTTTCTGCGGATATTGCGGTTTGTGCGGCGGCACCCACCCCAGGAACTCAGCCTCACCGGAGTGAGCCTTGGACGAACACAGCACCCTCGCGACCGCCGCTGACGATGACACGACCCTCGTTCTCCTCACCGTCGAAGAGGCCGCCCGTCGCCTCCGTATCGGCCGGACCACATGCTTCGCGCTCATCCGCACCGGCGAACTGGAGTCCATCGACATCGGCCGTCTCCGCCGTGTCCCCGCCGACGCACCCGCCGAATACCTCGCTCGCCGACGCGCGGCCAAACGAGCCGCTTGACCACCCCGGGGCGGCAGCACTCCCGGACAGGACAGCCCGCCGCCCCGGTCTCCATCCCGACATCAGAAACAGGAGCCTGCCTGTGGCAGAGAAGAAGAAGGGCACCCGCCGCGCCAACGGCGAGTCCGCGATCTACTTCGGGAAAGACGAACGTTGGCACGCCCGCGTGCCGATGGGCTACAAGGACAACGGGGAGCCGTACCGCCGGCACCTGACGCGCAAGACGCGTGAGGAGCTGGTGGAGGAAGTCCGCAAGCTGGAGAAGCAGCGCGACGCGGGTTCGGCGAGTCAGCCCGGCAAGCCGTGGACGGTTGAGAAGTGGCTGTTGCACTGGGTTGAGAACATCGCCAAGCCCACTGTCAGCGAGAACACCTACGACGGCTACGAGGTGGCCGTTCGCGTCCACCTCGTGCCCGGTGTCGGCAAGCACCGCCTTGACCGCTTGCAGCCCGAACACCTGGAAAGCCTGTACCGCCGTATGCAGGCGAACGGGGAGCGCAAGGCCGGTACGGCTCACCAGGCTCACCGCACCGCTCGAACCGCGCTGGGCGAGGCGGTCCGGCGCGGCTACGCGGCGAAGAATGCCGCCGCCCTGGCGAAGCCACCCCGGATGGAAGAGGACGAATCCGAGGTGGAGCCCTACTCCGTGGAAGAGGTTCAGCGCCTCCTACTCGAAGCCAACAAGCGCCGGAACAGCGCCCGCTGGATGCTGGCCCTGGCGCTCGGACTGCGCCAGGGCGAGACGCTCGGACTGCGCTGGTCTGACGTCGACCTCGCCAACGAGTACCTGAAGCTGCGGCGCAACCGTCTGCGCCCCCGGTACGAGCACGGGTGCCCGGAAGCCTCACCGTGCGGCCGGAAGGCGGGATACTGCCCCGCCAAGGTGCAGGTCCGGCGTGAGACCAAGAACACCAAGTCCCGCGCCGGCCGCCGTGCCGTGCCTCTGCCGGGCCCGCTGGTGGCCATGCTCCGTGCACACCGTGAGACGCAAGCGCGCGAGCCCAAAGCGGCAGGCGACCTGTGGATCGAGTCGGACTACGTGTTCACCAAGCCCCTGGGTGGCCCGCTGAGCCCGAACACGGACTACCACGACTGGAAGCGTCTGCTGGAAGACGCGGGGGTTCGGGACGGCCGGCTGCACGACGCCCGGCATACGGCCGCCACCGTGCTCATGCTGCTCGGTGTCCCGGCCCGGGTCATCGATCAGATCATGGGGTGGGAGCCGGGCACCTCCGCGAGCATGCGGGCGAGGTACCTGCATGTGCCGGACGCCATGCTCAAGGACGTGGCCCGGAAGATCGCCGAAGCCATCTGGGGGACCCCGGGGACACCCGCTGTGGACAAAAACCAGGACAACGAGGGCTGAGAACCGTCGAAGGGCCCCACCGCGAACGGTGGGGCCCTTCGACATCGTGCCCGGTGAGGCACTGGCGGAGGATACGAGATTCGAACTCGTGAGGGGTTGCCCCCAACACGCTTTCCAAGCGTGCGCCCTAGGCCACTAGGCGAATCCTCCGCGGCAAACAATACAAGACGTTGAGGAGTGCTCGCGAACTCGTTCCTCCCGTTCGGATCCTGTAGCCTGTGCGCAGCCCCTCACGCGGCGCTATCTGACTGAACTCCCCCAGGGCCGGAAGGCAGCAAGGGTAGGTCGGCTCTGGCGGGTGCGTGGGGGGCGCTTGCGTGGGCGGGCCCGGGTCCTCGGGCGGGGCTGGTTGTCAGTGGACGCCTATAACCTCGTATGCGTGTCGTCTCTCGCGCTGTACCGCCGCTATCGCCCGGAGTCGTTCGCCGAGGTCATCGGGCAGGAGCATGTCACCGACCCGCTGCAGCAGGCGCTGCGGAACAACCGGGTCAATCACGCGTACCTGTTCAGTGGTCCGCGCGGCTGCGGGAAGACGACGAGCGCGCGCATCCTGGCCCGTTGCCTGAACTGCGAGCAGGGACCCACACCGACGCCGTGCGGCGAATGCCAGTCCTGCCGCGACCTCGCGCGGAACGGGCCGGGTTCCATCGACGTCATCGAGATCGACGCCGCCTCGCACGGTGGTGTGGACGACGCCCGTGACCTGCGGGAAAAGGCGTTCTTCGGGCCCGCGGGCAGCCGCTACAAGATCTACATCATCGACGAGGCCCACATGGTCACGTCGGCCGGCTTCAACGCCCTGCTCAAGGTCGTGGAGGAGCCGCCGGAGCACCTCAAGTTCATCTTCGCCACCACCGAGCCCGAGAAGGTCATCGGGACCATCCGGTCGCGGACCCACCACTACCCGTTCCGGCTGGTGCCGCCCAGCACCCTGCGCGAGTACCTGGGCGTGGTGTGCGGGCAGGAGAAGATCCCCGTCGAGGAAGGGGTGCTGCCCCTGGTGGTCCGGTCGGGCGCCGGGTCCGTGCGTGACTCCATGTCCGTGATGGACCAGCTGCTCGCCGGCGCCGGCGCGGACGGTGTGACATACGCCATGGCGACCTCCCTCCTCGGGTACACCGAGGGATCGCTCCTCGACTCCGTCGTGGAGGCCTTCGCCACGGGGGACGGCGCCGCCGCCTTCGAGGTCGTCGACCGGGTCATCGAGGGGGGCAACGACCCCCGGCGCTTCGTCACGGACCTGCTCGAACGACTGCGGGACCTGGTGATCCTCGCCGCCGTGCCCGACGCGGCCGACAAGGGCCTCATCGACGCGCCCGCCGACGTCATCGAGCGCATGCAGGCCCAGGCCGGCACCTTCGGCGCCGCCGAGCTGAGCCGCGCCGCCGACCTGGTCAACGAGGGGCTCACCGAGATGCGGGGCGCCACCTCGCCCCGCCTGCAGCTCGAACTCATCTGCGCGCGCGTGATGCTGCCCGCCGCCTACGGGGACGAGCGGGCGGTCCTGGCCCGGCTGGACCGCCTGGAACGCGGCGTGAACTTCGCGGCGGGAGCGGGAGCGGGGGCCGCCCCGGCAGCCGGCGGCGGCGCGGGTGCCGGCACCATGCCGCCGGTGGGCTACGTGCCGGGACCCGAGGCGCACGGCGGCGCGCCCGTTCCGCCCGGTGGCGGGGCCGCCGCCGCCCGCGCGGCGGTGCGCGCACCGGCCGCCGGGCCGAGCACCCCCGTCCCCGCACCGGTGAACCCTTCCCCGTCGACGGCGGCCGGCCCCGCCACGGGCGCGACGCCCGCCGCCGATCCGTCCGGCTCCGGCGGTCCGTCCGGCTCCGGCGGTCCGTCCGGCTCCGGCGGCCACCAGCCCCAAGCGTCCCGACAGCCACAGCAGCCACAGCAGGCCCCTGCGCAGGCCCCCGTTCCTCAGCCCGCCCAGCCCGCCCCCACCCCGGCCTCCTCCCCCGGAGCCTGGCCCACAGCCGCTCCCACGGGGGGCGCCCGGCGCCCCGGTGGCTGGCCCACCGCCTCCCCCGCCGGCGGCGGAAACCCCGCAGCCGCACAGGCCACGCCCGCCGCCAATCCACCGGCCCCCGCGGCCGCGACGCCCGCCGCCCCGCCCGCTCCCGCCCCGGCCCCCGTCTCCCCGGCGCCGAGCGGTGGCCTCGACCCCCGGATGCTCTGGCCCAACATCCTGGAGACCGTCAAGAACCGACGCCGCTTCACCTGGATCCTGCTCAGCCAGAACGCGCAGGTCACCGGCTTCGACGGGACGACCCTGCAGATCGGCTTCGTCAACGCCGGCGCGCGCGACAACTTCGCGAGCAGCGGCAGCGAGGAGGTGCTGAAGCAGGCCCTGGCCGAGCAGTTCAGCGTGCAGTGGAAGATCGAGGCGATCGTCGACCCGTCGGGCGGCGGCTCCGCACCCCCGGCGCCCGGCGGCGGCCCCTCCGGCTTCGGCGGCGGCCACGGAGGCGGTGCCACGGCTGCCACCGGTGCGTCGGGCTCGTACGGCTCGTACGGGGGCGGCGGCGGAACGACCGCGCAGCGCCCCGCGTCCGCCCCGCCCTCATCCGGCGGCCCGGGGTCCACCGCGGCGTCCTCCGCCGGCGCCTCCCGCCCCGCTCCCCAGGCCACCGCGCCGCAGTCCCCGCCCCCGGTCTCCATCGAGGACGACATCCCCGAGGACGACGACCCCGACCTCAACGAGTCGGCGCTGTCCGGCCGGGAGCTCCTGGTACGTGAGCTGGGAGCCACGGTGGTCGAGGAGTTCACCAACGAGTAGGCGCGCCCTCGCGCCGCGCCCAGTCCGTCCCCTCACCGCACCCCGTCCGGCGCGCGACCGCCCGCCCCCTCTCGGAGGAACACACCAACGCCCGCCCCTCACTCCTTCGGAAGCCCGCACAAACCCCCCGGCCCCGCTCCCGTTAGGCTGACCCCCGTGAAGGTCCTCGTCATCGGTACCGGCGCCCGCGAACACGCCCTGTGCCGTTCCCTGTCCCTCGACCCCGATGTCACCGCGCTGCACTGCGCGCCCGGCAACGCCGGCATCGCCGAGGTCGCCGAGCTGCACCGGGTCGACGCCCTCGACGGCACCGCCGTAGCGGCGCTGGCCACCGAACTCGGCGCCGACCTCGTCGTCGTCGGACCGGAGGCACCCCTCGTCGCCGGGGTCGCCGACGCCGTGCGCGAGGCGGGCATCCCCGTCTTCGGCCCGTCCGGGGAGGCCGCCCGGCTGGAGGGCTCGAAGGCCTTCGCGAAGGACGTGATGGCCCGCGCCGGCGTCCCCACCGCGCGGTCGTACGTGTGCACGACACCGGAGGAGGCCGCCGAGGCTCTCGACGCCTTCGGCGCGCCGTACGTCGTCAAGGACGACGGGCTCGCCGCCGGCAAGGGTGTCGTCGTCACCGGCGACCTCGAAGCCGCCAAGGAGCACGCGGCGGCCTGCGGGCGGGTCGTCATCGAGGAGTTCCTCGACGGCCCCGAGGTCTCCCTCTTCGCCATCACCGACGGCGTGAGCGTGCTGCCCCTCCAGCCCGCCCAGGACTTCAAGCGGGCGCTCGACGGCGACGAGGGCCCCAACACCGGCGGCATGGGCGCGTACTCCCCGCTGCCCTGGGCTGAGCCCAAACTGGTGGAGGAGGTCCTGGAGAACGTCCTCCAGCCGACCGTCGACGAGATGCGCCGCCGGGGCACACCGTTCTCCGGCCTGCTCTACGCCGGGCTCGCCATCACCTCGCGCGGAATCCGCGTGATCGAGTTCAACGCCCGCTTCGGCGACCCCGAGACGCAGGTCGTGCTGGCCCGCCTCCGGACCCCGCTGGCCGGTGTCCTGCTGGCCGCCGCGACGGGCACCCTCGCCGACCTGGAGCCGCTGCGCTGGAGCGACGAGGCGGCCGTCACCGTCGTCATCGCCTCGCACAACTACCCCGGCACCCCGCGTACCGGCGACCGCGTCGCCGGCCTCGACGAGGTGGCCGCGGAGGACGCCCCGCACGCCTACGTCCTGCACGCCGGGACCCGGCTCGACGACGGCGCCGTGGTCAGCGCCGGCGGCCGCGTCCTGTCCGTCACTGCGACCGGCCAGGACCTGACAGAGGCCCGTGAGCGCGCCTACCGCGCGGTCTCCCGTATCCGCCTCGACGGCTCCCAGCACCGCGGAGACATCGCGGCGAAGGCCGCCGCGGACGCCTCGCGACGGTCCTGAGCCCGGGGTCGGCCACGGCCCGTGATGAACCCGTGAGGCCCCGGATCCGTCTCAGGATTCGGGGCCTGATCTTTGCCCACCGTCATCCACCTTTCCCCAGAGCCATTCCATCGAGTGACCGATGCCCTATACGGCTGACGGGGGCGGGGGCCCCAACTATGGTGCGGCGCAAGCGTTCCGGCACTTGGCCCACCGGCATTGCGATGTCAGTCGTCGGTGCCACAGTGGGGGAGTGAGCAACCCCAGCAGGGCCAGGCAGCCAGGACACCAGGGAGGGGGTGAGGTCAGGTCGTGACCGGTTTGGGTGTGGAGGCGGGAGCGCAGGTCGCGCGGTCGCGGGCACTGGCCGTGCTGCGCGTCCGCAGCCGGGCACTTGCCGTGGCGCTGCTGCCCGCGGCGTTCGCCGTGGTGCTGCTCGCCGGCGACCGGACCGGCCATCTCGTCGGGCCGGGCTGGCACACCGCCCGCTGGGTGACGACGTCGGCCGCCGTCGTCGTGCTGCTCGCCGCGGCCGGGGTCGCCCTGGTCGTGGCCCGAGCCCGCCCAGCCGTCAGCCCCACGGTCCAGATCGCCGAGGAGTCGGCCCCCGACCTGTACCGGATGGTGCGCGACCTCGCCGACCGCCTCGACGTGCCCGCCCCCTCCGCCCTGGCCCTCACCCCGGACTGCGACAGCTGGCTGGAGGACCGCACCCACCCGGCGCACGGCCCGCCCCCGACCGAGGCCCGCGACGAGATAGCGGGGGTCCGGGGCCTCGGTGCCTCCCGGCCGCGCTGTACGGCGGCCGCGCCCGTCCTCGTCATCGGCTCCCCGTTCCTGTGGTGGATGCGCGTCGGCGAGCTGCGCGCGGTCCTCGCCCCGGTCGTCGCCGGCACGGGACCCTCGGCGCACCCGGACATAGCCGCGGCCCGCCGTTTCGTACGGGGGCTGGACGCGGCCGTCGCCGTGGCCTCGGCACCCGGACGCGATCCCGTCTCCCGCGCGGTCCTCGCCGGCGTCGGCCGGGTCGCCCGGCTGATGCTGCGCGGCTGCCGGGTCCACGCCGCCGAGATGGAGCGCGGGGTCGCCGCGGCGGCCGCCGAGCGCGCCCAGGCCGTGGACTACGGCCTGCGGATCGTCGCCCAGGAGCAGGTGGGGCTGGCGTACGCGGGCTGGGACCGGCTGCTGACCCGTGTCGCGCTGCCCGCCTGGCGCATGGGCCGCTGGCCCGCCCGGCTGGACGCGGGCGTCGTCGCGGCCCTCACCGAGTTGTCCCGCCGGGACCGGCTGGCCGAGGGGTTCGCCTCCCGGCTGGGCGAGCGCCCGGCCTGTGACCTGCTCGAAGAGCCCGGCGCGATCGACGAGGCCGCCTCACTCCTGGCCGCCCGCCTCTTCCACGGCGGCCCCGCCGAGACCGGCCCGGACTGGTCCCCGGTGGACTGGCAGGAGTACCCGGACGAGGTGGTCGACCGGAAGTGGCGTGTCGACGCGGCCCGGCTCCACCGGGTCCTCGACACCCTGGGCGTCCGCCGCACCCCCGGCCCCGCCGCACCCAACCCCGTCGGCCCCACCCTGGCCCGCGTCCTCGACCACCTCACGGCGCCGCCGGACCCCGAGGCCACCGTCACGCCGCGACCCGCTCCCCACGACGAAGCCGCCCGGCCCCGCGTCCCCGCCGCCTACGAGGCCATGGGCCGGGACGACGAAGAGGACGACGCGGTCCGCGGCAACGAACGGAGCTCCGCCCTCGCCGCCGGTCTCACCGCGGAACTCGCCCGCGAGGAGGCCGCCGCTCCCGCGGACCCCGGCGTGCCGGCGGGCGCGGCCGGTCAGGCCCCCGACACCGCCCTGTGGGACGTCGGTGCACTGCCCCTCTTCCCGCTCCAGCCGCCCCGCACGGCCCGTGAGCTGCTCGCCGACCACGTCACCGCGATGGTCTGCTGCGCCGCGATGGACACGGCCGGGGCGATGCCGGGCCTCGACTGGCTCGACGGCCCCTCCCTCCTCATCAACGGCGAACGGGCGGTCGACCTGACCCCCCGCGTCCTCAGCCTCGTCGAGGACGGCGACCCGGCCCCGCTTCAGGCGTGGCTGATCGAGTCGGGGATACGTCCGGAGAAACCGGTACGACTCGTCTGACGCCGGCCCCCGCCGGACCGCCGTATCGGAGGGGCCGATTCCACTTTCGGCCAATTCGCGACGAATAGTGACAGTCCGCGTGCGTCATGTGATGTGCTGGGACCGTTCGCGCACATGGCAGGGGACTAGGCCAGGTGACCGTCCCGCCCCAGCCGCCCCGGCACAGGCGTCCCACCACGGCACCACAGAGCCACGGCACCACAGCGCCACAGCACCGCAGAGCCACGGCACCACAGCGCCACAGCACCGCAGAGCCACGGCACCACAGAGCCAACCCGCACACCACGGCGTCAGGAACAGACCCACCAGCCACACCACACCCACCACGCACCGCCGGACCACCACGCACCGCCGGACCACCACGCACCGCCGGACCACCACTCAAGACGCACCACCACGGGGGCAAGAGGGAGGGGAGCGACCATGGGCACGGGATCGGAGCACAGCCGCCGCTGGGAGTCGGGAGCGCTGGCGCACGCGGTGACGGACCCCTTCGGCCAGGGCCCGGTTCCCTGGCTCCGGGGCAGCGAGACGTACTTCGGCGACACCGGGCAGATGGTCCCCTGGTACGTCGAGGCGGACCCGGCCGCCGACCCGCGGGCGGACAGGCCGAGGATTCCGGCCCCCCGCGCCGCCGGAGGCCCCCGCGCCGCCGACGACGTGCGGCGCCAGATCAAGGGCTTCACCTCGACCGGCGCGGTCCAGCCCGGCGAGGCCGTCGACTTCCACATCACCGTCGACCCGCCCCAGGAGTTCAGCGTCGACGTCTACCGCATCGGCCACTACGGCGGTGACGGCGCGGCCAAGATCACCACCAGCCCCCGGCTGTCGGGGATCGTGCAGCCGCCGCCGCTCACCGCGGACCGCACGGTCTCCTGCCATCACTGGTGGCTGTCCTGGCGGCTCCAGATCCCGAGCTACTGGAGCGCCGGCGCGTACGTCGCCGTCCTCACCACCGCCGACGGCTACCGCTCCCACGTCCCCTTCACCGTCCGCGACCAGCAGCCCGCCGACCTGCTCCTGCTGCTGCCCGACATCACCTGGCAGGCGTACAACCTCTACCCGGAGGACGGCCGCACCGGGGCGAGCCTCTACCACGCCTGGGACGACGACGGCCGGCTGCTGGGCGAGTCCGACGCCGCGACGACGGTCTCCTTCGACCGGCCGTACGCGGGGGCCGGCCTCCCCCTGCACGTCGGTCACGCCTACGACTTCATCCGCTGGGCCGAGCGCTACGGCTACGACCTCGCCTACGCGGACGCCCGCGACCTGCACGGCGGTCACATCGACTCCACCCGCTACCGCGGACTGGTCTTCCCCGGGCACGACGAGTACTGGTCGACGGCCATGCGCCGCACCGTGGAGAACGCCCGTGACCACGGCACGTCCCTGGTGTTCCTGTCCGCCAACAGCCTGTACTGGCAGGTCGAGCTGGGCCCCTCGCCCTCCGGTGTCCCCGACCGGCTGCTGACCTGCCGCAAGCGCAGGGGTCCGGGCCGTCCGCTGCTCTGGCGGGAGATCGACCGCGCCGAGCAGCAGCTGATCGGCATCCAGTACGCCGGCCGGGTCCCCGAACCGCACCCCCTGATCGTCCGCAACGCCGGCCACTGGCTGTGGGAGGCGACCGGCGCACACGAGGGCGACGAGATCGCCGGGCTGGTCGCGGGCGAGGCCGACCGCTACTTCCCGCGCACCCCGCTGCCCGAGCACGAGGACCGCATCCTGCTCGCGCACTCGCCGTACACCGACGCCGACGGCGCCCTCCGCCACCAGGAGACCTCGCTGTACCGGGCCCCCTCCGGCGCGCTGGTCTTCGCGTCCGGGACGTTCGCCTGGTCGCCGTCCCTGGACCGGCCCGGCCACGTCGACGCGCGGGTGCAGCGGGCCACGGCGAACCTCCTGGACCGCGTCTGCAAACGTGGCTGACCGTCCACCTCCAGGTCCCCGTGTCCGCGGCGATTCCCGGATACGGGAGAATCGAGGCACTTGGACAGAACCACGGGGAGGAACCGTGTCCGGATTCGTCGAAAAACCCGAGCCGCTCCAGGTTCCGGGCCTGGTGCACCTCCACACCGGCAAGGTGCGCGATCTGTACCGGAACGAGGCGGGCGACCTCGTGATGGTCGCCAGCGACCGCATGTCCGCCTACGACTGGGTGCTGCCCACCGAGATCCCCGACAAGGGCCGCGTCCTCACGCAACTGTCCCTGTGGTGGTTCGACAAGCTCCGGGACCTGGCGCCCAACCACGTCCTGAGCACCGAACTGCCCGCCGGCGCCCCCGCCGACTGGGCCGGCCGCACCCTGGTCTGCACGTCGCTCCGGATGGTCCCGGTCGAGTGCGTGGCCCGCGGCTACCTCACCGGTTCCGGCCTCGCGGAGTACCAGGAGTCCCGCACCGTCTGCGGCCTCGCCCTGCCCGAGGGCCTCGTCGACGGCTCGGAGCTGCCCGGCCCGATCTTCACCCCGGCCACCAAGGCCGCGGTCGGCGAGCACGACGAGAACGTCTCGTACGAGGAGGTCGCCCGCCAGGTCGGTGTGGAGACGGCCGCCCACCTGCGGCAGACGACCCTCGCCGTCTACAGCCGCGCCCGCGACATCGCCCGCGACCGGGGGATCGTCCTCGCGGACACCAAGTTCGAGTTCGGCTTCGACGGCGACACCCTCGTCCTCGCCGACGAGGTCCTCACCCCGGACTCCTCCCGCTTCTGGCCGGCCGACCAGTGGCAGCCGGGCCGGGCGCAGCCCTCGTACGACAAGCAGTTCGTCCGCGACTGGCTGACCTCGGCGGAGTCCGGCTGGGACCGGAAGGCGGAGCAGCCCCCGCCGCCGCTGCCGGAGCAGGTCGTGGAGGCGACCCGCGCCAAGTACGTGGAGGCGTACGAGCGTCTGACGGGCACCAGCTGGAGCTGACCCGTACGACGAAGGCCCCGGTCGATGACCGGGGCCTTCCTTCGCACGAGCGGACGACCAGGTTCGAACTGGCGACCTCAACCTTGGCAAGGTTGCGCTCTACCAACTGAGCTACGTCCGCGCTGCGCCGTGGCGCGAGAGCAACTATACCCAACCTCGCTCCCGGGCGAGCCGCACCGCCGCATGACGGTTGTCCGCCCCGAGCTTGGAGACGGCCGACGAGAGGTAGTTCCGCACGGTTCCCTGCGACAGCGCGGCCCGGCGCGCGATCTCCGAGACCGGAGCTCCGTCGGCGGCCAGCTCCAGCACCTCGGCCTCCCGCGAGGTCAGCGGCGAGTTGCCTGCGGCGATCGCGTCGGCGGCCAACTCCGGGTCGACGTAACGGCTCCCGGCGTGCACCGTGCGGATGATCTCCGCGAGCTGTCGGGCGCTGACCGTCTTCGGCACGAATCCGCGCACGCCCGCCTCCAGGGCCCGCTTCAGATGGCCGGGCCGGCCGTGACTGGTGACGATCAGCACCCGGCAGTCGGGCAGTTCGGCGCGCAGCGATGTGGCGACCTTCACACCGTCCGCGCCGGGCATCTGCAGATCGAGGACGGCCACGTCGGGGGCGTGGGACAGCGCCATCGCCAGGGCCTCGGGCCCGCTGGCCGCCTCCGCGACGACCACCAGGTCGTCCTCCAGGGACAGGAGCGCGGCGAGCGCGCCCCGGATGAGGTGCTCGTCGTCGGCGAGCAGCAGGCGTACGGGGCTCATACGACGACCTCGCTCACCGTACGGGGGGCCGGCAGCGGCACCGTGGCCACCACCCGGAACCGGTCCTCGGCGACGGCCCCCGCCTCCAGCGTCCCCTCCACCGCCGTCAGCCGCTCCCGCAGCCCCGTCAGCCCCGAGCCGCCCACTCCCGCAGGGCCGTCGGCCCCGTCGTTCTCCACCGTGAGCACCACGTGCTCCGGTGTCACCAGCAGAGCCACCGCGCACTGCCCCGCGTCCCCGTGGCGCAGCACGTTGGTCGTCGCCTCCCGGACCACCCAGCCGAGCGCCGACTGCACCTCGGCGGGCAGCCCGGCGGCCTCACCGCTCACCTCGCACCGGATGCCCGCCGCAGTCAACACGCCCTGCGCACCGGCGAGTTCGACACCGAGATCGGCGTCGCGGTATCCCCGTACGACCTCCCGGACCTCGCGCTGCGACTCCCGCGCGATGCGTTGCACCTCGGTCATCTGGTCCACGGCCTCGGGCCGCCCGCGCCGCGCCAGCTGCACGGCCAGTTCGCTCTTCAGCGCGATCACGGCCAGGTTCCGTCCCATCACGTCGTGCAGGTCGCGCCCGAACCGCAGCCGTTCCTCGGCGACGGCGAGGCGGGCGCGGGTCTCACGGGCCTCGTCGAGCGCGTAGACCGCGTCGAGGAGCCAGACGGAGAACAGGGAGGTGAGGACGAGGAATCCGGCACCGACCAGCACGGCGAGCAGCATGCCGAACGCGCCGGGCGCGGAGAGCCCCAGCGGGAGCGCCAGGACTCCGGCGGCCGCCGCGAAACCGCCCACGACCGCCGGCGCGTGCCACCGGTCGCGCACGCCGAGCGCGACGCCACCGGCGCCGAAGCTGAGCACGCCCACGAAGAGGGCGTCCGCCGTGGAGCGGGTCCCGTCGCCGGCCGGACCCAGTTCGCTGACGGCGATCGCCGTCGCCGCGATCACCAGGGTGACCGCGGTGAGCCCCCACAGCAGACGTGTGGGCCGCTCACGGCGTCCGCGCGTCCAGTCCAGTGCCCGTGACGCGGTGACCGCGCAGAACACCGCGTGCACGCCCACCATCAGGAGCAGCCAGGCCGCCCGCCGCGCCGGCGCCTGGCTGAGCGCCGGGAGCCCGAACGTGGCGACCTCGACCACCATGAAGAAGTGGAACGACCACCGCGTGTACGTCTCGACCTTCGCCGGCGTGCTCTTGCCCCGCCACCATCCCACCGGAGCGCGCACCTCGCTCCCTCCGTCCGTCAGCGTCGCGGCTCCCACCGGAACCACCGCCGTACAGCAAACACTCCCGCGGCGGTCCAGGCCAGGGCGACCAGCAGCGGTCCGAGCGTCTCGTACGCGGACAGGTCGCCGCTCCAGCCGCCGCGCACGAGGGTGATCACCGGGGTCAGAGGCAGCAGTTCGCACAGCACGGCCGTCCGGTCGGGCAGCAGTTCCAGCGGTACGACGACCCCGGAGCCCGTCAGCGAGACGAGGACCAGCGGCAGTGAGGTGACCTGCGCGCTCTCCGCGGTCCGCGTGAAACCGGCCGTGACCGCGGCCAGGACCGCGCACAGCACGAGGCCCAACAGGATTCCCAGCAAGGCGAGTTGGGGCGCCCTGGGGGCGGGCACGTCGAGCAGGACGGCGCAGCCGGCCGCCAGGAGCAGCGACTGGGCGAGACCGAGGGCGGCGGCCGGCAGGGTGGCTCCGCAGAGGATCTCCACGTCGCGCGGCTCACCGACGCGCAGCCGCTTCAGGACGAGTTCCTCACGCCGGGCGGCGAAGACACCGACGAGCGTCGTGTAGACGGCGAAGAGCAGCGAGAAACCGATCGCGGCGGGCAGCATGACCAGGCCGACGCTGAGCCCGGCGTCGCCTAGATCCATCCCGTCGGCCAGTGACCACACGCTGAACGGCAGCGCCAGCGGCACGAACACGGCCGACAGCAGCGCGGTCCGGTTGCGCCCGAGGAGCGTCAGCTCGGCCCGGGCCAGGGCCACCATCCGCCCCGCCGGGGTGGTCAGCACGTCGCTCATGCCACGTACTCCTGACTCGTGCCCGCGGCGGACCGGCCGGCGGCGCACTGCTCCGGCGCCGGCGCCTCCGGCTGCCCCCGCCCCGGCCCGCCCGGCCGGGCTCGCTCCGGCCCGTCCTGCCGTGCCCGCTGCCGCTCCGGCGCGTCGGGCGCGTACGGCTGTGTCCGCTTAGGCCCGTCCGGCCGTGCCCCCTCCGGCGCGTCCGGCCGGGCTCGCTTCGGCGCCCCCGGCACGTCCGGCTGTCCCCGCCCCGGCGCACCACCGCCCTCCCGCGGTCTCCCTCCCGAAGCCCGCCCTTCCCGCTGCCCCCGCCCTTCCCCCTGCCCCTGTCCCTGCCCCGACGCCTCCCGGGCGATTCCCAGGAACGCCTCCTCCAGCGAGGCCGGGCGCACGTCCAGCCGGCGGAGTTCGACGCCTGTCTCCTCGGCCCACACCAGCAGCCGGGTGGCCGTCCGCTGGAGCTGTCCGGTGCGCAGCCGGACCAGGCGGCCGTCGGCCTCGTGTCCGCTCACGCCCAGTTCACCGAGCGGCGGCAGGTCTCCGACGAAGTACCCCTCGGGCAGTTCGAAGGTGATCCGGGACGGCTGCCCGGCGGTCACCTCGTCCGGCGTCCCGGCCGCCGCGATCCGCCCGTCGTGCAGGATGGCGAGCCGGTCGGCGAGGTCCTCCGCCTCCTCCAGGTAGTGCGTGGTGAGCAGCACGGTCGTCCCCGCGTCCCGCAGGGCCCGCACCAAGTCCCAGGTGGCCCGGCGCCCTTCGGCGTCCAGCCCGGTCGTCGGCTCGTCGAGGAACAGCACCTCGGGCTCACCGAGCAGTGCGAGCGCCAGGTCCAGGCGCCGCCGCTCACCCCCGGAGAGCTGCTTGACCCGTACCCCGGCCCGGCGTTCCAGTCCGACCAGCGCGAGCGCCTCCCGTTCGGGACGCGCCCCGCTGGTGCAGCCCGCCCACAGGCGCGCGGTCTCGGTGACGGTCAGTTCGGAGGGGAAGCCGCCCTCCTGGAGCATGACGCCGGTGCGGGGCCGTACGGCGGCACGGTCGGTGTACGGGTCGTGGCCGAGGACCCGCACCCGTCCGCCGGCCGGCCGCGCCAGCCCCTCCAGGAGTTCGACCGTCGACGTCTTGCCCGCGCCGTTGGTGCCGAGCAGGGCGAAGACCTCGCCGCGGCGCACGGAGAACGTGATCCCGCGTACCGCCTCGAACCCGCCCCCGTACACACGCCGCAGGTCGGTGACCTCGATCACGTGTTCGCGTTCGTTGGTGTCCATGCCTTCAGCGTCCCGGCGTCCCGGTCCCGGCAGCAGTGCGCGCTGTCATCACTCGGCATGACAGATGTCAGACGGGCGCCGAGGGTCACCGGACGACAACCGGGGGCACGACAAAGGCCCCAGTCGATGACTGGGGCCTTCATTCGCTGAGCGGACGACCAGGTTCGAACTGGCGACCTCAACCTTGGCAAGGTTGCGCTCTACCAACTGAGCTACGTCCGCATTGCCTCCGACCGGCTCTCACCGATCGGCGCGAGCACCATCCTACCTGATCCACCACAGTGGTCAGATCGGCGGTGCAGAGCGGGTGACAGGAATTGCACACTGCGCCTTCCCCCTGGAAGGGGGATGTTCTACTACTGAACTACACCCGCGTGTACTCCGTGAGGTGGGCTTTTCGGCCTTGCCCCTCGGCGTGCTCCAGACTCTAGCTGACCAGGAGGGGTGCAGCGCAAGTCGGGTCGTCCGAGGGGCGGGTGACCGGCCGTCGGCCCACGGCTCACTGCGCCTCGGCGAACGCCTCGTAGACCTTCTTGGGAATCCGGCCGCGCGCGGGGACGTCCATCTTGTTGGCCTGGGCCCAGGCCCGGACGGCCGCCGGGTCGGGCGCGACCTCCGTCTGCCGGTATGCCTTGCCGGACCGCGAGCGCTTGCGGCCGGCCTCCAGGTACGGCTCGAGAGCCTTACGCAGTTTCTTGGCATTGGCTTGGTTCAGGTCGATCTCGTACGACTTGCCGTCGAGCCCGAAGGCGATCGTCTCCGCCGCTTCCGAGCCGTCGATGTCGTCAAAGAGAGTGACCACGACACGCTGCGCCACGAATAATCGGTCCCTTCGTGCGGCATCTCTGCGATGACGTGCCAGGACGTCTCTGAGATGCCGACTGTCCGCCTGATATTGGGCAAAGTATCGGCTATTGCCAATTCATTTGTACAGTGCCCGGCAATGCATTGTGAAGCCCGACTAAATCTGCCCGCGTGTCCCGGCGCAATGGGTATGCCGGTGTGATCCGGGATCTTTCCCTGAACTTTTCGTGAAGGCACCCCTCCGATGCCGGATCGTGATCGCCGTCACGTAGATTCCTCCAACTCTACCCGCGTAGAAATTTTGTGCGGGTAGTCTGAAGGAACCTGCTCAGCACCACACACCGGGAGTGCCAGTGGCACGCGTCGTAGTCGACGTCATGCTCAAGCCGGAGATCCTCGACCCCCAGGGCCAGGCGGTGCAGCGCGCACTGCCGCGGCTGGGTTTCGAAGGCATCTCCGACGTACGTCAGGGAAAGCGATTCGAACTGGAAGTTGACGGGCCGGTCGACGAGGCCGCGCTCGCCCGCATCCACGATCTTGCGGAATCCTTCCTCGCCAACACCGTGATCGAGGACTTCACCGTCAAGGTGGAGGAAGTCGCGGGGGCCGCGAAGTGACCGCTCGTATTGGCGTCGTCACTTTCCCTGGCAGCCTCGACGACCGGGACACCCAGCGCGCGATCCGTGTCGCGGGCGCCGAACCGGTCGCCCTGTGGCACAAGGACAAGGACCTCAAGCAGGTCGACGCCGTGGTGCTGTGCGGGGGTTTCTCCTACGGCGACTATCTGCGGGCCGGAGCCATCGCGCGCTTCTCGCCGGTGATGGAACCGCTTCTGGAGCAGGCGAGGGCCGGTCTTCCGGTGCTCGGCATCTGTAACGGATTCCAGATCCTCACCGAGGCGCACCTGCTGCCCGGCGCGATGCTCGGCAACGACCACCTGCACTTCATCTGCCGTGACCAGAAGCTGCGGGTGGAGAACGCGGACACCGCCTGGACCGCCGACTACGCGGCCGGGCAGGAGATCCACATCCCGCTGAAGAACATGGACGGCCGGTACGTCGCCGACGAGCGCACGCTCGACATGCTGGAGGCCGAGGGCCGGGTCGCCTTCCGGTACCTGGACGTCAACCCCAACGGCAGTCTCCGTGACATCGCCGGCATCACCAACGAGGCCGGCAACGTCGTGGGCCTGATGCCGCACCCGGAGCACGCCGTCGAGTCGCTGATCGGTACCGGTCGTACCGACGGCCTGCCGTTCTTCACCTCGATCCTCAAGAAGCTGGTCAACGTATGAGCCGGACGCCTCTGGACACGGTCGAGCACGCGGCCGCGACCCCCGACGTCGAGCTGCCCTGGGCCGAACTCGGCCTGAAGAAGGACGAGTACGAGCGGGTCGTGGAGATCCTCGGCCGCCGGCCCACCGGCGCCGAGCTCGCCATGTACTCCGTCATGTGGTCCGAGCACTGCTCGTACAAGAGCAGCAAGGTGCACCTGCGCCAGTTCGGCGAGAAGGCCCCCCAGTCGGACGCCCTCCTCGTCGGCATCGGTGAGAACGCGGGCGTCGTGGACGTCGGCCAGGGCTACGCGGTCACCTTCAAGGTCGAGTCGCACAACCACCCGTCGTACGTGGAGCCCTATCAGGGCGCGGCCACCGGCGTCGGCGGCATCGTCCGCGACATCATCGCGATGGGCGCGCGCCCGGTCGCGGTCGTGGACCCGCTGCGCTTCGGCGCGGCCGACCACCCCGACACCAAGCGCGTCCTGCCGGGTGTCGTGGCGGGCATCGGCGGCTACGGCAACTGCCTGGGCCTGCCGAACATCGGCGGCGAGGTCGTCTTCGACGCCTGCTACCAGGGCAACCCGCTGGTCAACGCGGGTGCCATCGGTGTCATGCGGCACGAGGACATCCACCTCGCGAAGGCGTCCGGCGCGGGCAACAAGGTCATCCTGTACGGGGCCCGTACGGGCGGCGACGGCATCGGCGGCGCCTCGATCCTGGCGAGCGAGACCTTCGACGACGCCAAGCCGTCCAAGCGCCCCGCCGTCCAGGTCGGCGACCCCTTCCAGGAGAAGCTCCTCATCGAGTGCACCCTGGAGGCGTTCAGGGAGAAGCTGGTCGTCGGCATCCAGGACCTCGGCGCGGCCGGCCTGTCCTGCGCGACCTCCGAGCTGGCCTCCAACGGCTCCGGCGGCATGAGCGTCACCCTCGACGACGTGCCCCTGCGCGACTCCACGCTCTCGCCCGAGGAGATCCTCATGAGCGAGTCGCAGGAACGCATGTGCGCGGTGGTCGAGCCCGCGAAGGTCGAGCGGTTCCTGGAGATCTGCGACAAGTGGGACGTCATCGCCACCGTCATCGGTGAGGTCACCGACGGCGACCGCCTGGAGATCTTCTGGCACGGCGGCAAGATCGTCGACGTCGACCCGCGCACGGTCGCCCACGACGGCCCGGTCTACGAGCGCCCCTACGCCCGCCCGTCCTGGCAGGACGCCCTGCAGGCGGACGACGCGAACAGGCTGCCCCGGCCGACGACGAGCGACGAGCTGAAGGACCAGGTCCTCAGGCTGGTGTCGTCGCCGAACCAGGCGTCCAAGAAGTGGATCACCTCGCAGTACGACCACTTCGTGCAGGGCAACACCGTCCTCGCCCAGCCCGAGGACTCCGGGATGATCCGGATCGACGAGGAGACCGGCCTCGGCGTCGCCATCGCGACCGACGGCAACGGCCGGTACGCCAAGCTCGACCCGTACGCGGGCGCCCAGCTGGCCCTCTCGGAGGCCTACCGCAACGTGGCGACGACCGGCGCCAGGCCGCTCGCCGTCTCCGACTGCCTGAACTTCGGCTCGCCCGAGGACCCGGCCGTCATGTGGCAGTTCGCCGAGGCCGTCCGCGGCCTCGCCGACGCCTGCCAGCAGCTCGGCACCCCGGTGACCGGCGGCAACGTCTCGCTGTACAACCAGACCGGCGACGCCGCCATCCACCCGACCCCGGTCGTGGCGGTCCTGGGCGTCATCGACGACGTGGCCCGGCGCACGCCGGTCGCCTTCCAGGAGGAAGGGCAGCTGCTCTACCTCCTCGGCGACACCCGTGAGGAGTTCGGCGGCTCGGCCTGGTCCCAGGTGATCCACGACCACCTCGGCGGCCTGCCCCCGAAGGTCGACCTGGAGCGTGAGCGGCTGCTCGCCGAGATCCTGATCTCGGCCTCCCGCGACGGCATGATCGACTCAGCGCACGACCTGTCCGACGGCGGTCTCGTCCAGGCCGTGGTCGAGTCGGCGCTGCTCGGCGGCAAGGGCGCCCGGCTGGTCGTACCGGACGGGCTCGACGCGTTCACCTTCCTCTTCTCCGAGTCGGCGGGGCGCGCGGTCGTCGCCGTACCGCGCTCCGAGGAGCTCCGCTTCACCGACATGTGCGGGGCGCGCGGTCTGCCCGTCACGCGCGTCGGTGTCGTCGACGGTGACACGGTCGACGTGCAGGGCGAGTTCGCGCTCTCCCTGGACGAGCTCCGGACGGCCCACGAGGAGACCATCCCGGCGCTGCTCGCGTAACCCCCGTCCCGGCATCCGCCCAGCGGAGCGCCGGGACGGTCCCGCGCCGCTGAAGGCCCCGCCCGTTTCGACGGACGGGGTCTTCTCCGTGCCGGCCCACGGACACCGCCCGCGCGATCCGGGGGCCGCGAGGGCGGGCGTTAGGCTCACCGCCATGCCCCCGGCCAAGAAGCGCGCCCGCGCCTACGCCCCCGCCAAGATCCGTGCCGCCGTGCTCGCCCAGTTCGGGAACGTCCGCGCGGCCGTCCGCACCCTCACCCCCGACCAGCTGGCGCTGCCCACCCGCCTCGCGGGCTGGACCGTGCGGGACCTGGCGGCGCACGTGACGATGGCCGTGGAGACCGTGAGCCGCGACCTCGACCGGGAGGCACCTCCGAAGGCCGAACTCACCCTGGTGGAATGGCCGTTCGCCACCGGGGCCCGGGCCGCGGACATCGACGGCGGCACCCGTGAACTGGCCGCCGCCCACCCCGACCTCGACGCGCTGTACGAAGGCGCCGGGCAACGGCTCGCCGAGCGCCTGGCCGACGCCCCGGACACCCGGCTCCTCGCCGCCCGCACCGGCGCCATGACCCTGGCCGACTACCTGGTCACCCGTACCGTCGAACTCGTCGCCCACACCGACGACCTCAACGCCGCCGTGCCCGGCCTCGACATCCCGCAGGACCGCCAGGCCCTGGCCGCCTGCACCCGGCTGCTGGCCGACGCCCTCGCCGCCAGGGCACCCGGCGGCTCGACGGAGGTGCGGATTCCGCCGTACGCCGTCGTGCAGTGCGTGGAGGGTCCCCGGCACACCCGCGGCACCCCGCCCAACGTGGTGGAGACCGACCCGCTGACCTGGGTCCGGCTGGCCACCGGGCGGCTGGCGTGGCGGGACGCGGTGGCGGACGGCTCGGTCCGGGCGAGCGGGGAACGGGCGGACCTGGCCGGACTGCTGCCGCTGATGGGGTGACACGGGGGAACCGGTCCTCCGGGCGGCCCGTCGAACAGCCATGGACACGCACACGGACAAGGAGCGATCGAACCCCTCCGGACACCGGCGGCGCCCTGCGATGACGGCGACCGCCCTGGCCGCCCTCCTCCCGCTCGCCGCCGCGTGCGGCAGCCAGCGGGCCGGCGACAGCGGCAGCGCCTCCGCCGAGGCCGGTCCCCCCGTCACCGGCGTCCACTGGGCCGTCGACGAACTCACCGTGAACGGCCGCACCAGCCGCGCACCGGCCAGGGCCTATCTGCGGATCGCCGAGAACGGCCGGGTCAAGGGCAACCTGGGCTGCAACGGCTTCACCTCCACGGCCGCCTTCACGGGCGACCGGCTCTCCCTCGGCCCCATCGAGTCGACCGCCATGGCCTGCGAGGACGTCCCCCTGGCCTTCGAACGCGGCCTCACCACCGCCCTCGCCGCCCACCCCCTCACCCCGCGGGTCACCGGCGACCGGCTCACGCTGACCACCGCCGACGGCGACCGCGTCACCCTCACCGGGCGGGCCGCCGCCCCGCTCGACGGCACGACCTGGGTCATCACGTCCCCCGACACGGACGGCCGTGCCCACCTCGTCTTCGACGAGAAGGGCGGAAAGGTCTCCGGCAACCTCGGCTGCAACAAGGTGAACGCCACGGCGGCGGTCCGCGAGGGACATATCACCCTCGGCGCCCCGTCCACGACCCGAATGATGTGCGAAGCCTCACTCATGACGTCGGAGAGAAGGCTCCTGCGGCTCTTCGGCGCGACGGTGTCCTCCACGCTCGGTCACGACAGCCTCGCGCTGACCAGCAAGAACGCCGGGACGGTCCGCGCGGTCGCCGACCGCTGACACCTGCCCGCAGTCCGTTTTGGGACCATTCCCCAATTCGGACCAGTGGTCGATCTCGCCTACACTCGGTGGCGTGCCACGTGGTGACGGTCGACTCAGTCATGATCTGCTCCCCGGCGAGAAAGGCCCCCAGGACGCTTGCGGCGTCTTCGGTGTCTGGGCTCCCGGCGAAGAGGTCGCCAAGCTCACTTACTTCGGGCTCTACGCCCTCCAGCATCGGGGCCAGGAATCCGCGGGGATCGCGGTCAGCAACGGCTCGCAGATCCTCGTCTTCAAGGACATGGGCCTCGTCTCCCAGGTCTTCGACGAGACCTCGCTCGGTTCGCTCCAGGGTCACATCGCGGTCGGTCACGCCCGCTACTCGACCACCGGCGCCTCCGTGTGGGAGAACGCCCAGCCGACGTTCCGGGCCACCGCGCACGGTTCCATCGCGCTCGGCCACAACGGCAACCTGGTCAACACGGCGCAGCTCGCCGAGATGGTCGCCGACCTCCCCAAGGACACCAACGGCCGGTCCACCCGCATCGCGGCCACCAACGACACCGACCTGCTGACCGCGCTCCTCGCGGCCCAGGTCGACGACGACGGCAAGCCGCTGACCATCGAGGAGGCGTCCGCCCGGATCCTCCCCCAGGTACAGGGCGCGTTCTCGCTCGTCTTCATGGACGAGCACACCCTCTACGCCGCCCGCGACCCGCAGGGCATCCGCCCGCTGGTCCTCGGCCGGCTGGAGCGCGGCTGGGTCGTCGCCTCCGAGTCCGCCGCCCTCGACATCTGCGGCGCCGCCTACGTCCGCGAGATCGAGCCGGGCGAGTTCGTCGCGATCGACGAGAACGGCCTGCGCACCTCCCGCTTCGCGGAAGCGAAGCCCAAGGGCTGTGTCTTCGAGTACGTCTACCTGGCCCGCCCGGACACCGACATCGCCGGCCGGAACGTGTACCTCTCCCGTGTGGAGATGGGCCGCAAACTCGCCAAGGAAGCCCCGGTCGAGGCCGACCTGGTGATAGCGACTCCGGAGTCCGGCACCCCCGCGGCCATCGGTTACGCGGAGGCGTCCGGCATCCCGTTCGGCGCCGGACTGGTCAAGAACGCCTACGTCGGCCGTACGTTCATCCAGCCCTCGCAGACCATCCGCCAGCTGGGCATCCGGCTGAAGCTGAACCCGCTGAAGGAAGTCATCAAGGGCAAGCGCCTGGTCGTCGTCGACGACTCGATCGTGCGTGGCAACACCCAGCGGGCCCTGGTGCGGATGCTCCGCGAGGCAGGGGCGGCCGAGGTCCACATCCGGATCTCCTCCCCGCCGGTCAAGTGGCCCTGCTTCTTCGGCATCGACTTCGCCACCCGCGCGGAGCTCATCGCCAACGGCATGACGATCGACGAGATCGGCACCTCGCTGGGCGCCGACTCGCTCTCGTACATCTCCATCGACGGCATGATCGAGGCGACCACCATCGCCAAGCCGAACCTGTGCCGCGCCTGCTTCGACGGCGAGTACCCGATGGAGCTCCCGGACCCCGAGCTGCTCGGCAAGCAGCTCCTGGAGACCGAGCTGGCCGCCGGGCCCGCCGCCACGGCCGCGGCCGACGCGATCCGTCGCCCGTAAGCGCGCCGCGAAGCCCCGTTTCACCAACCCGAAAGATCCCAGGCAATGTCTTCTGCGTCTGATCAGTCCGTTCCGGTGACGGGCGGTGTTCCCGGTGCCTCCTACGCGGCTGCCGGCGTCGACATCGAGGCGGGCGACCGCGCCGTCGAGCTGATGAAGGAGTGGGTGAGGAAGACGCAGCGCCCCGAGGTCCTCGGCGGCCTCGGCGGTTTCGCCGGCCTCTTCGACGCCTCGGCCCTCAAGCGCTACGAGCGCCCGCTGCTGGCCTCCGCCACGGACGGCGTCGGCACGAAGGTGGACATCGCCCGCCGGCTGGGCGTCTACGACACCATCGGCCACGACCTGGTCGCCATGGTCATGGACGACATCGTGGTGTGCGGCGCCGAGCCGCTGTTCATGACCGACTACATCTGCGTCGGCAAGGTCCACCCCGAGCGGGTCGCCGCCATCGTCAAGGGCATCGCCGAGGGCTGTGTCCTGGCCGGCTGCGCCCTGGTGGGCGGCGAGACCGCCGAGCACCCCGGCCTGCTGGGCCCGGACGACTTCGACGTCGCCGGCGCCGGCACGGGCGTCGTGGAGGCCGACCGGCTGCTCGGCGCGGATCGCATCCGTACGGGTGACGCGGTCGTCGCCATGGCCGCCTCCGGTCTTCACTCGAACGGGTACTCGCTCGTCCGGCACGTCCTGCTGGACCAGGCCGGTTTGGCCCTGGACGCGCACATCGAGGAGTTCGGCCGCACCCTCGGCGAGGAACTGCTGGAGCCGACGAAGATCTACTCGCTCGACTGCCTGGCCCTGACCCGCACGACCGACGTGCACGCCTACAGCCACGTCACCGGCGGCGGCCTCGCGGCCAACCTGGCCCGCGTGATCCCGGACGGCCTGCACGCCGTCGTGGACCGCTCCACGTGGACCCCTGGCCCCGTGTTCGACCTCGTGGGGCGCACGGGCCGGGTCGAGCGCCTGGAGCTGGAGAAGACACTGAACATGGGCGTCGGCATGATCGCGATCGTGCCCGGGGAGTCGGCGGACGTGGCGCTGGCGACACTCGCCGACCGCGGGGTCGAGGCCTGGGTCGCCGGTGAGATCACCGAGCGCGGCGACCACGGGACGGGCGCCGAACTGGTCGGCGACTACGCCGTGTAGGACCGCGGGGCAGCACAAAACCCGGTCCGGCGCTGCTGCCCTGGACCGGGTGAAGTGCGGTTACTGCGAGAACCGCGGGACACGCCGAACGCGCACTGCGTCAAGCGCCGCGACGTTGAGACGTCGGACCGGACTCGTCGTCCTCGTCCTCGTCGTCGTTGTACAGATCCGCGTACTGTGCGTACGGGTCGTCTTCTTCGTCGTCGTCCTCGAACGGCTCGCCATTCGGCGGCTGACTCGAAGTCGAAGCGCCCAGCTCATTGGCCAGACGCGAGAGGTCAGTCCCGCCGCTGCTGTACTTCAGCTGGCGGGCGACCTTCGTCTGCTTGGCCTTTGCCCGGCCGCGCCCCATGGCTCGACCCCCTCGGATACGGGGCTCGACGGCCCCAGAGTCTTGACACGCGTTCATGATCTGGAACGGGCTCTCCGTGGAGAGACCGGTCCGTAGGGCTTCCACGGTACCTGAGCCCGCGCCCATACGGTACGTCGCCCACCGGACGTGCCCGGTCCCAGAGCCAGAGGGGTGCCCTTTCCCCGCTGGTCAACCGCGATTTTAACCACTTATCGGCGGGCGACCCGCCGACGGACGTGAGAGTTCTCTCCAAGTGCCCGCCGGCGGGCACCGGTCAGCGGTGCGGATCAGCCCGCCCGGCGGCCCTCCGCCATCCGCTGCTCGGCGATCCGGTCGGCCGCCGCGGCCGGCGGAATCCCGTCCGACTTCGCACGTGCGAAGATCGCCAGTGTGGTGTCGAAGATCTTCGCCGCCTTCGCCCTGCACCGCTCGAAGTCGAAGCCGTGCAGCTCGTCGGCGACCTGGATGACACCGCCGGCGTTCACCACGTAGTCCGGCGCGTAGAGGATCCCGCGGTCGGCGAGGTCCTTCTCGACGCCCGCGTGGGCGAGCTGGTTGTTGGCCGCCCCGCAGACCACCCGGGCGGTCAGCACGGGCACGCTGGCGTCGCCGAGGGCGCCGCCGAGCGCGCAGGGCGCGTAGATGTCGAGCCCCTCGACCCGGATCAGCGCCTCGGTGTCGGCGACCACCGTCACGGACGGATGCCGGTCGGCGACACGCCGCACCGCCTCCTGCCGTACGTCGGTGATCACCACCCGCGCGCCCTCGCCCAGCAGGTGCTCGACCAGGTGGTGGCCGACCTTGCCGACGCCCGCGACGCCGACCGTGCGGCCGCGCAGCGACGGGTCGCCCCACAGGTGCTGGGCGCTGGCCCGCATGCCCTGGTAGACGCCGAAGGCGGTCAGCACGGACGAGTCGCCCGCGCCGCCGTTCTCCGGGGAGCGGCCCGTCGTCCAGCGGCACTCGCGCGCCACGACGTCCATGTCGGCGACGTACGTGCCGACGTCGCAGGCGGTGACGTAGCGCCCGCCGAGCGAGGCGACGCACCGGCCGTAGGCGAGGAGCAGCTCCTCGGTCTTGTCCCGGTCCGGGTCGCCGATGATCACGGCCTTGCCGCCGCCGTGGTCGAGACCGGCCATGGCGTTCTTGTACGACATCCCGCGGGCGAGGTTCAGCGCGTCGGCGACGGCCTCCTGCTCACTCGCGTACGGGTAGAAGCGCGTACCGCCGAGCGCGGGGCCCAGCGCGGTGGAGTGGACGGCGATGACGGCCTTGAGTCCGCTGGCGCGGTCCTGACAGAGCACGACTTGCTCATGACCCCCCTGGTCCGAGTGGAACAGGGTGTGCAGTACATCAGCAGGCGCGCCGGTTACGTCGGTCACTGTGGTGACTCCCGGATAAGTAGCGGCGGTTGGACACGGGCTCCCGTACGGGTGGCGGGACCTGTGGCCATGAGATTAGGCCCTGGGTGCGCCCGCCGACCGCCCCGTGGTCAGGATCACCCGTCGGCGGCGTACGGCCGTGCGACGATTTGCATGGATTTACCGCGCGTTCGTCGTAGGGTCCGGCAGGTTTTCCCGGTGGTGGGAGGGGGAGGGAGCAGGCGTGCCCAAGGTGTCCTCGGTGATCGTCCCGTACGCGACCTATCTGCGCGTGTACGAACCGCTGGCCGCCTTCCCGGAAGCCGAGCGCGCCCACTGGGAGCGCTACGCCCGCCGCACCGACCGTCCCTCCTACCAGGACGAGCTGCGCCGCTCCCTGACCGACCTGCTGCCCACCCCGCCCGTCCCCGTGCCGGTGCACGAGAGCGGCGACGCGTTCGTGACCGAGGTCGACGGCGTGGTGTGCGTGTGCCCCTGGCGGACCCGGCTGCGCGGCTGGCAGGCCCTGGGCGAGCTCGGCGGGGAGCTTCCGCCGCCGGTGCTGGACGCGGTGCTGCCCCCGGTGGTGCGCGGCCAGGCCGCCAAGGACTACGAGCGCTGGCTGATCCGCAACCCGGACGCCCGTCCCTGGATCCGTACGGCGACCTGGCAGGTGCCCCTGCACTGGTTCGTGCTGGTCTCCGACGAGGAGCGGGAGCTCGGCAAGGGCTCGGACGACGGGGACGGCGACGCGCCGGTGCTGCGCTACCGGACACCCATGGTGCAGGCCCGGCGGCGGGTGGCGCGGGCGCTGCGGACGCTGCGGGAGACCCTCGACGAGGGACCGCTGATCGACGGCCTGGTCGACGTCGGACGCTGGCTGGAGGAGTTCCACCCGCGCTCGCTGGTGGAGCTGGACTACGGCGGCCTGGTGCACGTGCTGCCGGCCGGCGAGCTGGCCGGGGACCACTCGGCGGCGGACGTGGCCGAGGGCGTCGAGGCGCTGCGGCAGGGCGACGGGGCGGCCGCGGGCGAGGCGTACGGGCGGCTGGTGGAGCGGTGGCGTTCGGTGCGGGACCGCCGGTCTGCGAACTGACGTTTGACCTGACGCCCGTTTTGGGGTTTCGTCTCGCACCGGGGTTCCGATTCCTGAGGTTTCGTCAACAAGGGGCGTAGGTCCCGTACCGGGCGATTGTCGGCAAGCGTGACGGACCGCACGTACGCGGCCCTTGCGCAGCTTGCCCCCCCTCATGCCAAAATAGGACAAGGAGTCCGGGGGAGACTCCGTCTGCCCATGTATGGGTGGAATCTCAGCATTGCACGCTATGGGGGGTCTGATGACTCCCGATCGCCCCTGTGACTGATCGTCACAGGGGCGTGACTGTCCGCTATGGCATGGTCCATCGGCTTCCGTCGCTGATGAACACCTGGGAGGGCAATTCCATCGGTTTGGCCGACGAGGCTGGACGGATGGTGTAGTTGTAGTGCCGAGGACAAGCCGTTCGTCCTATAACCGACTCGACTCGCGTCCGCCATTTCGGGCAACGCGGGTCAAGGTGCAGAATTTAGAGGAAAGAACCGAGATGGTTCGGTTCTCCCGAGGAGGCCGCTCATGACCGCTCGCACCCCTGATGCCGAGCCGCTGCTGACCCCGGCTGAGGTCGCCACCATGTTCCGCGTCGACCCCAAGACGGTCACGCGGTGGGCGAAGGCCGGCAAGCTGACTTCGATTCGCACGCTCGGCGGTCACCGCCGGTACCGCGAGGCCGAAGTCCGCGCTCTGCTCGCGGGCATCCCGCAGCAGCGCAGCGAAGCCTGAACAACTGAATAACCGGACGAACCGGCAGGTCCCCCCACTTGTCGACCCGTTCGGGACCACAGCTCCAAGCGACGCGGGTCCTGCCCCAACAGGCTCCACGCCCAAGCACTTCCACGCTTTGTGAGCAACACACAGGGTGCGTCGTAGATCGCGCTGGACTCCGCCGGGTCCAGCGCGATCTTTTTTGTGCGCGATGAGGGCCGGTGCGGGGGGTCTGTGAGCGCCCTTGTCGGAGTCTGGGGAGGGGTGTCGGATCTCCTGTGGGGAACGCCTGCGGACTGGTGCAATTGCACATATTAAATTGACCAGTTGTAGGTGAGGCGTAAGTACCGCACTTTCAAAAACTCATGCGGTGACACCCGTCACACGGCAGGCTGCTTGTTGCCCCGGGGCGGGTGCGCTAAAGGAGGACCCTCTTTCCCAGCTCCCCACCGCGCGGCGGGTGTTGGGCGCGGGCGGCGCTCACGCGGTGGCCGCGCTCTCGTCCTCCGCGGCCTCCCGGGGGGCCTGTGCGCCCCGTGGCCCGGAGTCCAGGGCCAGTCGCAGCAGGCGGTGGCAGATCGTGCAGTGGCGCGTCAGATGGCCGTAGGAGGAGGCAGCCGACAGATGCGCGCGGAGCAGTGCCCGCGTCTCGTGCCTGACCGACTCAGCCATGCGCCACCTCCGGGGCCGTACGGGAACGAACGGGCCCTGGTCCCTGGTTACCGAGCGAACGGGACGGCGTCAAGACGGCCTGGGGCCCCAGAGGCGTCTTCCGGGCTCCGGGAGCGCCCCGCGGGCCGGAGGGAAGGCGTCACGGCCGGCACCGCAACCACGGGGCCGCGGACGGGCCGGGGCATCGGCCGCGGACGGGCCGGGACACGAAGAAGGCCCGCCCCTTGCGGGACGGGCCTTCCTGCACTGCGGTCCTGACGGGATTTGAACCCGCGGCCTCCACCTTGACAGGGTGGCGAGCACTCCAAACTGCTCCACAGGACCAGGTTTCGCGGCACTTGATGTTGCGCTGTGCTGCGAGAAGAGACTGTACAGGAGGGGGAGCCCCCGGTCGAACTCACCCAGGGTGGGGGCGCTGTTACGGGACAGCCGCGTCGATCGCCTTCACGATCCGCTTGTCGGAGACGGGGTACGCCGTGCCCAGCGCGTGGGCGAAATAGCTGACCCGCAGCTCCTCGATCATCCAGCGGATGTCCAGCACCGCCGCAGGGACCGGGCGGCCCTGGGGCATCTGCTCCAGCAGCCACGCGTACTCGTCCTGCATCTCGTGGACCTTCTCCATGCGGCTGGTGTCCCGCTGGGCGTTGGCCGGCATCTGCTGGAGCCGGCGGTCCGCGGCCACGAGGTAGCGCATCAGGTCCGGCAGCCGGCGCAGCCCCGTCCCCGTCACGAAGCCCGGCTTCACCAGGGCGTCCAACTGCGTGCGGACGTCCGTGAGGTTCGCCAGCAGCGAGGGGCTGCGGACGGCCTTCAGACGGCGCTCACAGGCCTGCCAGGCGGCCAGCACCTGCTGCACCTGCCCCACCGTACGGACCGTGGTGTCGACGATCTCCGCGCGCACCTTGTCGAACAGCTTGCGGTACGACTCCTCGTCCCACGCCGGGCCGCCGAAGTCACCGATCAGCCGGTCCGCCGCTGCGGTCGCGCAGTCGTCGAACAGGGCCTGCACGGAACCGTGCGGATTCGCGGACAGGGCGAGCTTCTGGGCGTTCGTCAGCCGGTCGGACGCGAACTTCCCCGGGTTGACCGGAATGTTGCGCAGGATCAGCCGCCGGGTGCCCTTCCACATGGCCTCGGTCTGCTCGGCCTCCGTGTCGAAGAGCCGTACGGACACCGTGTCGCCGTCGTCGACGAGCGCCGGGTACGCCCGCACCGGCTGGCCGGCCCGGCGGGTCTCGAAGACGCGGGTCAGGGAGCCGATCGTCCAGTCCGTCAGCCCCGCACGCTCCAGGGACTCGCCGCCCTGCCGTTCCGCCGTGGCCGCCGCGGCCTGGGAGAGCGCCTGGCGGGCCTTCGGCTTCAGCCTGATCTTCAGCGTCTCCAGGTCCTTGTCCTCGGCGAGCGCGCGGCGCCGCTCGTCGACGATCCGGAAGGTGACGCGCAGATGCTCGGGGACCTTCGACCAGTCGAAGTCGTCGGCCTCGAAGGGGACACCGACCATCCGCTTCAGCTCGCGCGCCATGGTCACCGTCAGCGGTTCCTGGAGCGGCACCGACCGCTCCAGGAAACGTTTCGCGAAGTTCGGCGCCGGCACGTAGTGGCGGCGGATCGGCTTCGGCAGCGAGCGGATCAGCTCCGTGACGACCTCTTCCCGCAGGCCGGGGATCTGCCAGTCGAAGCCCTCGTCTGCGACCTGGTTGAGGACCTGGAGCGGGATGTGGACGGTGACACCGTCCGCGTCCGCGCCGGGCTCGAACTGGTAGGTCACCCGGAACTTCAGCGGGCCCTGCCGCCAGGTGTCGGGATAGTCCGCCTTGGTGACCGCCTCCGCGGACTCGCGGATGAGCATCTCCCGCTCGAAGTCGAGGAGGTCCGGCTGCTCGTGCCGCTTGTGCTTCCACCACGAGTCGAAGTGGGCGCCCGACACGACGTGGTCGGGCACCCGCTGGTCGTAGAAGTCGAACAGCGTCTCGTCGTCGACCACGATGTCCCGGCGCCGCGCCCGGTGCTCCAGCTCCTCGACCTCGCTGAGGAGCCGGCGGTTGTCGGCGTAGAACTTGTGGTGGGTGCGCCAGTCGCCCTCGACGAGCGCGTTGCGCAGGAACAGCTCGCGGCTGGTCTCCGGGTCGATCCGGCCGTAGTTCACCTTCCGCTGGGCGATGATCGGGACGCCGTAGAGCGTCACCTTCTCGAACGCCATCACCGCCGCCTCGTCCTTCTCCCAGTGCGGCTCGCTGTACGTGCGCTTCAGGAGGTGCCCGGCCAGCGGCTCCACCCACTCGGGCTCGATCCTGGCGTTGACGCGGGCCCAGAGCCGGGACGTCTCGACCAGCTCCGCCGACATCACGAACCGCGGGGGCTTCTTGAAGAGCGCCGAACCCGGGAAGATCGCGAACTTGGCGCCGCGGGCCCCGAGATAGTCGTTCTTCGCGCCCTCCTTCACGTCCTTCATGCCGACGTGCGACAGCAGGCCGGCCAGCAGCGAGACGTGGACGCGGTCCGCCGGGGCGTCCTCCTCCGTGAGGTGGATGCCCATCTGCTTGGCGACGGTCCGCAACTGCGAGTAGATGTCCTGCCATTCGCGAATGCGCAGGAAGTTCAGGTACTCCTGCTTGCACATCCGCCGGAACGACGAGGAGCCGCGCTCCTTCTGCTGCTCGCGGACGTACCGCCAGAGGTTGAGGTAGGCGAGGAAGTCACTCGTCTCGTCCCGGAAGCGGGCGTGCTGCTGGTCGGCCTGCGTCTGCTTGTCGGCGGGCCGCTCTCGCGGGTCCTGGATCGACAGCGCCGCCGCTATGACCATGACCTCGCGCACACAGCCGTTCTTGTCGGCCTCCAGGACCATCCGGGCCAGCCGGGGGTCGACGGGCAGCTGGGCCAGCTTGCGTCCGGTGTCGGTGAGCCGCTTGCGCGTGTCCTTCTGCGCCGGGTCCAACGCGCCCAGTTCCTGGAGGAGTTGGACGCCGTCGCGGATGTTGCGGTGGTCCGGCGGGTCGATGAACGGGAACTTCTCGATGTCGCCGAGGCCGGCCGCCGTCATCTGCAGGATGACGGAGGCGAGGTTGGTGCGCAGGATCTCCGCGTCGGTGAACTCCGGACGGGCCAGGAAGTCGTCCTCGCTGTACAGCCGGATGCAGACACCGTCGCTCAGCCGGCCGCAGCGGCCCTTGCGCTGGTTGGCGCTCGCCTGGGAGATCGCCTCGATGGGCAGCCGCTGCACCTTGGTGCGATGGCTGTACCGGGAGATGCGGGCGAAGCCGGGGTCGATGACGTACTTGATGCCCGGGACGGTCAGCGAGGTCTCGGCCACGTTCGTCGCCAGCACGATCCGGCGGCCGGTGTGCGGCTGGAAGACGCGGTGCTGCTCGGCGTGCGACAGCCGGGCGTACAGCGGCAGCACCTCGGTGAAGCGGTACTGCTTCCTCGTCAGCGCGTCGGCCGTGTCCCTGATCTCCCGCTCACCGGAGAGGAAGACCAGGATGTCGCCCTTGCCCTCCCCCATCAGCTCCTCGACGGCGTCGGTGATCGCGGTGATCTGGTCGCGGTCGGCGTCTTCGCCCTCCTCCTCCAGGAGCGGCCGGTAGCGCACCTCGACCGGATAGGTCCGGCCGCTGACCTCGACGATCGGCGCCTCACCGAAATGCCGGGAGAACCGCTCGGGGTCGATGGTCGCGGAGGTGATGACGACCTTCAGGTCCGGCCGCCTGGGCAGCAGCTGGGCGAGATATCCGAGCAGGAAGTCGATGTTGAGGGACCGCTCGTGGGCCTCGTCGATGATGATCGTGTCGTAGGCGCGCAGCTCGCGGTCGGTCTGGATCTCGGCCAGCAGGATGCCGTCCGTCATGAGCTTGACGAAGGTGCCCTCCGGATTCACCTGGTCGGTGAACCGCACCTTCCAGCCGACGGCCTCGCCCAGCGGGGTGTCCAGCTCCTCCGCCACCCGCTCCGCGACGGTACGGGCCGCGATACGGCGGGGCTGGGTGTGGCCGATCATGCCGCGCACCCCGCGCCCCAGTTCGAGACAGATCTTGGGGATCTGCGTCGTCTTGCCCGACCCGGTCTCACCGGCGACGATGACGACCTGGTGATCACGGATGGCGGCCGCGATCTCGTCCTTCTTCTGGCTGACGGGCAGCTGCTCGGGGTAGCTCACGGCGGGCACCCGGGCGCGCCGCCGGCCCATCCGGGCCTCGCCCCGCTCGACCTCCGCCTCGATCTCGGCCAGCACGGCGGCACGGGCCTCTGGCTTACGGATCTTGCGCGCACCTTCGAGCCTGCGCCCGAGCCGCTGCGCGTCGCGCAGGGACAGCTCGGTCAGGCGAGGGGCGAGGGCGCCGAGGGCGGCCGGGGTTTCGGGGGCAGAGTGCGTAGACATACGCGATCCAGGATCTCATCCCGGGGAAATTCGTGGCGAACGCTTTTGTCCCGGGGTCCGGGACGCGCTCCCGGAAGGCGGCTCAGGGGCTGCGCGGGGCGGGCGGCGCGGGCGGCGGCGGCGCGGCGGCGGGGACCCCGGCGGCGTTGGGGGCGGGGGCGCGCTCGGCGGCGGCCACCGGTTCGGATGGCGTGGCGGGTGTGGAGGCCGGCGCCGGGCCGGATGCCATGGCGGGTGCGTCGGCGGGTGTGGCGGCCGGCGCCGGTTCGGGCGCCGGCGGGGGTGCCGCCTCCCGCCTGATGGCCTCGCCCAGCGCGATGGACCGGGCCGTGTTGGACACCGCCTTGATGCCGAGATAGGCCGTGGTCACGCCGCTCACCGCGGTGAACGCCCCGGTGACGACTCCGACGATCACCGCCTTGTCGCCGCCGAGCCGCCAGACCCCGAAGGCGGCCACCCCGGCGATGGCCAGGTTGCTCACCACCACCGCGATCAATCCGTACCGTGCCCGGACCTTCTCCAGTTCGACGTCCTGACCGGTTCCGGCCCTGTCCCGGCTCATCGTCTCCCCGCCCTCGACCCCTGTGCCGACCGGCCAGAACGTAGCGGTACGGGGGACCGCTGCCAAGCGGAACGCACGAAGACGAAGGCCCCGTCCACAGGGACGGGGCCTTCGGGATGTGGCTGGGGCCGGGGTCGAACCGGCGACCTATCGCTTTTCAGGCGATCGCTCGTACCAACTGAGCTACCCAGCCACGAGATCTCTCGCGAGATCTCAGCGGTCCTGACGGGATTTGAACCCGCGGCCTCCACCTTGACAGGGTGGCGAGCACTCCAAACTGCTCCACAGGACCAAGCTGTTGTGTGCGAAACACTCTCACACACCGTACTGCGTACCCCCAACGGGATTCGAACCCGTGCTACCGCCTTGAAAGGGCGGCGTCCTAGGCCGCTAGACGATGAGGGCTCTCGGCCCGCCTGCGCGCTTCTCAGCGCGTCGGGGACGTGAGAAGCATATGGGATGGCGGGAGGTATCGCCAAAACGGTTTACGGGGTCGCTCCGGAACGGCTGCGCGAGGGTGCGGCCGACGGCGTCCCCGACACGGTGGACGACGCCGTGGACGGTGTGGCCGGCGCTGTGGTGGGGGCTCCGGGCTGGTTCTCCTTCGGGAGGTGACGGCTGACCTCCGCCGTCGTCAGGCCCAGGCCGCCGAGTTTGATCTCGTCCCAGGCCTGGAGGCGGTGGGTGGCCCGGTCCAGGTAGAGGATCGACGCCTCGATCGGGTCGGGGTACCTGCCCTCGACCGCGCGCAGGCCGCTGCCGCCGGTCGAGCCCTCGACGCGCAGCCGGGTGCCCCTCTTGAGGATCTCCGTCTCCTCGTGGTGGAGGTGTCCGGACAGGACCAGCGGGACCTCGCCGTCCACCCGGCGGGCCGCCGACGGTTCGTGCACGACGGCCAGGTCCGCGGGGGTGCCGGCCGCGCGCTGGTCGCGCAGGGCGGCGGCCAGCCGGTCGCCCGCCAGTTCCTGGGTGGCGGCGGCGCCCGGCACGGTGGAGCGGTCCGGGGTGAACTGGGGGTCGCCGATGCCGGCGAAGCGCAGGCCGGCCACCGTCACGGCGCGGCCGTCGTCGAGGACGTGCACGTTCTTCACGCGCTTCAGATAGCGCTGGGTGGTGGGCGAGTCGTGGTTGCCGCGGACCCAGACGTAGGGGGCGCCGAGGTCCGCGACGGGGTCGAGGAAGCCGTTCTCGGCCGCCGAGCCGTGGTCCATGGTGTCGCCCGAGTCGACGATCACGTCGACCTTGTACTGCTCCACCAGCGAGCCGATGATCTTCCAGCTCGCCGGGTTCAGGTGGATGTCGGAGACGTGCAGGACGCGGATCGTGTTCGGGTCCGGCTGGTAGGCGGGCAGCGTGGAGGTGACGTCGTAGAGCTTGGTGACGTTGGTGACCAGGCGGGCCAGTTCCTTCTGGTAGACGTCGAACTCGGTGACGATGCTGCGCGCGTTGCCGACCAGGGAGGGCGCGGAGGACAGCAGGCCGGAGAACTTCGGTTCGAGGACGGACTCGGGGTTCCAGGTCGCGTAGGCGCAGACGCCGGAGGCGGTCAGCAGGGTCAGGGCGAGACCGCCGGCGGCGAGGGCGCGGCGGGGGCGGCGGTAGACGGCGAGACCGAGGCCGGTGGCGCCGGCGACCACCGCGACGCAGGAGCGCAGGGCCAGGTCGAGGGTGCCGTGCTCGACGTCCCGGCTGACCTCGTCCTGGAGGCCGGCGAGGCGTTCGGGGTGGTCGACGAGGGCCTGGGAGCGGACGGGGTCGAGCTGGTCGACGTTGACGTCGAGGCGGACGGGCGCGTGGTGGCTGTCCAGCTGGAGCGCGCCGAGCGGGGAGACGTTGATCTTCGTGCCGCCGGTGAGGGAGGGCCGCAAGGTCATGGTGGTGTTCATGGGGCCCACCGGAACCCGGACGTTGCCCACGACCAGCAGGCCCAGCCAGGCACCCACCACGACGACGGCGACCAGGCCGAACCCCCGCACCCAGGGGCGGGGCCGGGGGGCGAGTTCCAGGGCCGGAAGACGGTGGCGGCGGACGCGGGGGGACCTTCGCAGGGTGTGGAGGGCTTTCCGGGCGGCGACGGGGACGCGGAGCATTGGTCGCGTATGCCCAAGTCCGGGGGGCGCCATGCGGGCGGGCCGGTACGTCTCGCCGGGTGCCGTCTCGCCGGGTGCCGTCGCGGCGCGGTACCGGACAATGGGGTGGTGCTGGAGATGACGCGCGAGGAGTTCGAGGAACTGGTCGCCGAGGCGCTGGACCGGATTCCGCCGGAGTTGACGCGGTTGATGGACAACGTCGCGGTGTTCGTCGAGGACGAGCCCCCGGCCGACGACCCGGAGCTCCTCGGGCTGTACGAGGGGACTCCGCTCACCGACCGGGGGGAGTGGTACGCGGGTGTGCTGCCGGACCGGATCACGGTCTACCGGGGGCCGGCCCTGCGGATGTGCGGGACGCGGGAGGAGGTCGTCGCGGAGACGGAGGTGACCGTCGTGCACGAGATCGCCCACCACTTCGGGATCGACGACGCGCGGCTGCACGCCCTCGGGTACGGCTGAGCCCGCCGGCTCGGCCCCACGTAGGGCTGAGGCCGCCGGGACGCCCTCGGGTACGGCTGAGCCCGCTGAGCCCGCCGGGGCGGGCCGTGGCGCGAACGGGCCACTCGGAAAGCGGGGCGCGTGTCCTCTTGTGGGCGGCGGGAGTTGAACGGGTTGACTGCTTCACCCGCCCGCCTCCGGAGGTGGCTTCCGTGCCCCCCTTGTACGTTTCCGTTCGTCTGGCCGCCACGGTCGTGGCCGTCGCCGCCGCAGCCGGCTGCATGAGTGTGGGCGATGACGACGGAGGCGGGAGCGCGAAGCCGTCGCACTCCGCCGGGCGGCACGGCGCGGAGGCGCCCGGCGGCGGACGGGCCGGGCCGGGCGGGGCCGCGGGGTTCGGTGCGGCGGTGGCCGACGGCAAGCGGGGGAAGGCCAGGGCCGCGGGGAAGCCGGGAAAGTCCGCGTCCGCCTCGGTCTCGGCGCCCGCGGCCGCCGGCACGTCCCCCGCGGCGGCGGCGACGCCGGGCAGGCCCGTGCCGCCGGGGATGCCGTCACCGACGAGGGCGCAGCCCACTCCGACGTCTCCGGCGGAACCCGAGCCACAACCGTCCCCGCCGCCACCCCCGTCCGTCTCGGCGGAGCCGACCGTCGCCGAGCCCTCGTCGTCGGCGCACGAGGAGCCGGGGCCGCAGCTGGCGGACCGGCGGCCGGCACCGACCGCGGGCTCACCGGTCTGGGCCGGAGTGTGACCTGTGTCCCCCTGGCGGGCTCTGGTTTGCCTTGGTGGGCAACGGGTGCGTATGGTGGTAGATCGTTTGATCCCATTGCCCGGCGCCGCACAAGAGCGCGCCGCGTGGCGCGTACTCTCCCTTGCCGTGGCTGACCGCATTGAGGCGGTCGAATTGCGAAATCACGGAGTTGACGGGCGCGTGCCGACGAGACTCCGGAAGGTTTCGCATTCGCATGTCCATTTCCAGTACTGATCACGTCGTCGTGCCCGAGAACATCGAGGGCGACGAGACGACCGCGGCCCCCGAGACCACCTTCTCGGACCTCGGCCTCCCCGAGGGCGTGGTGCGCAAGCTCGCCCAGAACGGCGTGACCGCCCCCTTCCCGATCCAGGTCGCGACCATCCCGGACGCCCTGGCCGGCAAGGACATCCTCGGCCGTGGCCGCACCGGCTCCGGCAAGACCCTCTCCTTCGGTCTGCCGCTGCTGACGCAGCTGTCCGGCGGCCACACCGAGAAGAAGAAGCCCCGCGGCATCATCCTCACGCCGACGCGTGAGCTCGCGATGCAGGTCGCGGACGCCCTCCAGCCGTACGGCGACGTCCTCGGCCTCAAGATGAAGGTCGTCTGCGGCGGTACGTCGATGAGCAACCAGATGTACGCCCTGGAGCGCGGCGTCGACGTCCTCGTCGCCACCCCGGGCCGGCTGCGCGACATCATCAACCGCGGCGCCTGCTCCCTGGAGAACGTCCAGGTCGCCGTCCTCGACGAGGCCGACCAGATGTCCGACCTGGGCTTCCTGCCCGAGGTCACCGAGCTGCTCGACCAGATCCCCGGCGGCGGCCAGCGCATGCTGTTCTCGGCCACCATGGAGAACGAGATCTCCACGCTGGTCAAGCGCTACCTGACCGACCCGGTCACGCACGAGGTCGACAGCGCCCAGGGCAACGTCACGACCATGTCGCACCACATCCTCATCGTGAAGCCCAAGGACAAGGCGCCGGTCACCGCCGCGATCGCCTCCCGCAAGGGCCGCACGATCATCTTCGTCCGCACCCAGCTGGGCGCCGACCGCATCGCCGAGCAGCTCTGCGACTCCGGTGTGAAGGCCGACGCGCTGCACGGCGGCATGACGCAGGGCGCCCGCACCCGGGTGCTGGAGGACTTCAAGAAGGGCTACGTCAACGCGCTCGTCGCGACCGACGTCGCCGCCCGCGGCATCCACGTCGACGGCATCGACCTGGTCCTGAACGTGGACCCGGCCGGTGACCACAAGGACTACCTGCACCGCTCCGGCCGTACCGCCCGCGCCGGCCGCTCCGGCACCGTCGTGTCGCTGTCGCTGCCGCACCAGCGTCGCCAGATCTTCCGGCTGATGGAGGACGCGGGCGTCGACGCCGCGCGTCACATCATCAACTCCGGTACGGCGTTCGAGCCGGAGGTCGCCGAGATCACCGGTGCCCGGTCGATGACCGAGGTGCAGGCCGAGTCGGCGGGCAACGCGGCTCAGCAGGCCGAGCGCGAGGTCGCGCAGCTCACCCAGGAGCTCGAGCGGGCGCAGCGGCGCGCGACCGAGCTGCGCGGGGAAGCCGACCGTCTGGTCGCGCGTGCGGCCCGTGAGCGTGGCGAGGACCCGGAGGCGGCTGTCATCGCGGCCGCCGAGACGGTCGTGGAGCAGGACGCCGCGGTGGCGGCGCCGGCCGAGGCCGTGGCCGCCGAGCAGCCGGCCGAGCGTCCGGCGTACGAGCAGCCGCGTCAGCGCCGGGACGAGCGGGGCAACTACGAGCGCCGTGACGATCGTCGCGACGACCGCGGTGGCCGTTCCTTCGACCGTCGTGACGAGCGTCCCTCCGGTGGCGGCTTCAACCGTGACCGTCGTGACGAGCGTCCCTCGGGCGGCTTCCGTCGTGACGACCGTCCCTCCGGTGGCGGCTTCAACCGTGACCGTCGTGACGAGCGTCCCTCCGGTGGCTTCCGCCGTGACGAGCGTCCCTCCGGTGGCGGCTTCAACCGTGACCGTCGTGACGAGCGTCCCTCCGGTGGCTTCCGCCGTGACGACCGTCCCTCCGGTGGCGGTTTCAACCGTGACCGCCGTGACGAGCGTCCCTCCGGTGGCGGTTTCAACCGTGACCGCCGTGACGAGCGTCCCTCCGGTGGCGGTTTCAACCGTGACCGTCGCGACGAGCGTCCCACCGGTGGCGGTTTCCGCCGCGACGACCGTCCCACGGGCGGCTTCAGCCGCGACCGCCGTGACGAGCGTCCGTCGACCCACCGGGGCAGCGACCGCCCCTTCAACCGCGACCGTCAGGGCGACCGTCCCACCGGCGGCGGCTTCCGCGCCGGCGGCCACGACCGTCCGACCGGCCGTCGTGACGACCACCGCGGCAGCAGCACCGGCGGCTCCTTCGGCCGCCGCGACGACAAGCCGCGCTGGAAGCGCAACGGCTGACGCCGACTGAGCTGATCCCGCAAGGGCCCGTACGACTCCGGTCGTACGGGCCCTTCCGGCGTTCCGGGACGAGCTGTCGGGGCGCTGAACTCGCCGTTCCCGGAGGGTAATTGGCTACCCGAACCGGTGAGGCGGTTGTTAACATCGCCAGGCTGCACGGTGGAGCGTGGCCGCGGGGGGAACGCGACGAGGCCTGCCACCGTGCCTTCTCTTACTTCCCTGGGGAGGGACCCTTGACCCGGCGCGCCCGGATCGCTTTCACTCTCATCGGCCTGGCCGCCCTCGGCGCCGGCTCACTGACCACCGCCGGCCCGGCGGCCGCGGACACCACCCCGACGCCGATCACGACGGACGGCGTGTGGGGCATCGACTACGCGGGCGGCTTCCTGACCAGTGTGGAGAACACACCGAGCGGCTACCAGTGGGTGGCCGGCCGGCAGATCTCCGCCGACGGTGCCACCGTGCTGGACAAGACGTACCGCGGCTATGCGGCGGACTACGCGGACGGCAGCCACGTGCACCGGGTGTCCTGCGACGCCGGCACCTGTGTGCCGATGCGCTCCTTCGGTAACACGTACGTCGGCTACTTCATGGACGACCCCGCCGGCAAGCAGGTGGCGCAGGTCCATCTGACCGCGAACTCGCTCAGCGGCACGGACGAGCCGACCGTCACCGGCGGCCGCTTCGTCGACGCCACCGGCCGCTACTACGTCTACCAGGCCTCCTCCACCGGCAAGCAGTACGTCGACGCGGTGAACGCCTACCGCTACGCCGACGTCCGGCTGACCCGCTCCGTCACGGCCGCCTCGGTGTGGGGCTCGGCGCTGTGGACCCCGGGCTCGGGCAACGGGGTCGTCACCGCGTACGACCTGGAGACGAAGAGGACGACCCAGACCGTCTCCACCGGTGCTCCCTGCACGGTCAAGGAGCTTCAGGTCATCGGCCGCTGGATCTACTGGAACTGCGGTCCTGCGGGCGCCGCGGGCGTGTACGACCGTACGGCGAAGAAGAACATCACCGTTCCCTCCGGGCCCGCCCTCGTCGGTGACGGCTACCTCGTCCAGCACGACCGGACGGCCGGGAAGCTGATGCTGACGGACTACCACTCCGGTACGGCCGCCGCCGCGCGCGAGATCGCCGACCTGCCTGCCGGGAACACCGTCGACCAGCGGCGGCTGACCTGGTCGGTGGACAAGTTCGGCGGCGACATCGCCTACGTCGGCCGGGACAAGGCCATCCGGATCGTGCCGAGCGGGGTGCCGACGCAGTCGCTGGCGAAGATCGAGTCCGACGTGGACGGCTCGAACGTGGACGCCAGGGTGGGCGTCTCGGGCAGTCTCACCTGGGACAGCTTCTGGC
The DNA here is from genome assembly GCF_056435735.1 of Streptomyces sp. NPDC043878. NCBI lineage: Bacteria > Bacillati > Actinomycetota > Actinomycetes > Kitasatosporales > Streptomycetaceae > Streptomyces > Streptomyces sp. NPDC043878. Next base: position 29,479 of record NZ_JBWKDW010000002.1, on the reverse strand, counting down.
AGTTGAACAAGCCTGCGGACTGGACCTTCACGGTGAAGGACGTCCAGGGCCACACCGACCGCACCCTCAAGGGCAGCGGTACGGCGATCGACCTGTCCTGGGACGGGAAGACGGACTCGGGCGCGTACGCGTACAACGGACCGAAGACCTGGACCCTGACCGCCACCGCCGCCGAGGGCTCGGGCACGTTCACGACGAGCGGGAAGTTCGGCTTCACCGGCGGCCGCCAGGGCCACCACGACCAGGGCGGCTACGGCTACGGCGAGCTCGTCACGCTCAACTCCGCCGGCGCCCTGACCCTGCACTACACCGACGGCAAGGGCACCTTCGTCTCCGGGCTGTCGGCGTCCGGCTGGCCGGCCGGCACCGTCGCCGTCCCCTTCGGTGACATGGGCAGCGACCGTTGCGCCGAGCTGCTGACGCGCATGCCGAACGGCGAACTGCGCCGCTACGCGGGCAAGTGCGGTGCCTCGTACAAGCCGGCGAGCAGCCACACCTCGCTCGGCACCGGCTGGAACGCGTACGACGTCCTCACCGCGCCCGGCGACCTGACCGGCGACGGCCGTACCGATCTGCTGGCGCGCAAGGCGTCGACCGGTGACGTCTACCTGTTCGCCAACGACGGGGCGGGGAAGCTGAAGGCGGGCGTCAGGATCCGCTCGTGGTCGACGTACAAGAAGATCGTCGGCGCGGGTGACCTGAATGGTGACGGTTTCGGGGACGTCCTGGCGCTGGACGGGGCCGGGACGCTGTGGCGCTACGACGGCACCGGCACCGGCCAGCTAAAAGAGCGGGTGAAGGTCTTCTCCGGCTGGGGCGCCGGCTACAACGCGGTCGTCGGCGTCGGTGACATCACCGGGGACGGCAGGAACGACCTGGTCGTCCGGGACACGGCCGGCAACCTCTACCGCCAGACCGGCACCGGCAGGGGGTCGTTCGCCGGCCGGCAGAAGATCGGCACGGGCTGGAGCGGCTACAAGGGCCTTTTCTAGCCAAGTTGTGACGTGTGTCACGCCCCCGGGATGGGAATCGCTGGGGGCATGACAGATGACGCCATAGCGAGTGGGCTCACGGACGAAGAACGGCTCGCCCAACTCGGCTATACGCAGGTTCTCGCCCGCCGCATGTCGGCGTTCTCCAACTACGCGGTGTCGTTCACGATCATCTCGGTCCTGTCGGGCTGTCTGACGCTCTACCTGTTCGGCATGAACACCGGCGGCCCGGCCGTGATCACCTGGGGCTGGGTCGGGGTCGGCCTGATGACCCTGTTCGTCGGCCTGTCGATGGCCGAGATCTGTTCCGCCTACCCGACCTCGGCGGGCCTCTACTTCTGGGCGCACCGGCTGGCCCCGCCCCGCTCGGCGGCCGCCTGGGCCTGGTTCACGGGCTGGTTCAACGTCCTGGGCCAGGTGGCGGTGACGGCCGGCATCGACTTCGGGGCGGCGACCTTCCTCGGCGCCTACCTGAACCTCCAGTTCGACTTCGAGGTGACCCCGGGCCGCACCGTGCTGCTGTTCGCGGCGATCCTGCTCCTGCACGGCGCGCTGAACACCTTCGGGGTGCGGATCGTCGCCCTCCTCAACAGCGTGAGCGTGTGGTGGCACGTGCTGGGCGTCGCGGTGATCGTCGGCGCGCTGACCCTCGTCCCCGACGAGCACCGGTCGGCGTCCTTCGTGTTCGGCGAGTTCGTCAACAACACCGGCTGGGGGAGCGGCTTCTACGTGGTGCTCCTCGGCCTGCTGATGGCCCAGTACACCTTCACCGGGTACGACGCCTCGGCCCACATGACGGAGGAGACCCACGACGCCTCCACCGCGGGACCCAAGGGCATCGTGAGATCCATCTGGACCTCGTGGATCGCCGGCTTCGTCCTCCTGCTTGGCTTCACCTTCGCCATCCGGTCCTACGACGACCAGCTCGCCTCCCCGACCGGCGCGCCGCCCGCCCAGATCCTGCTCGACGCGCTCGGCGCGACCTCCGGCAAGCTGCTCCTGCTGGTGGTGATCGGCGCGCAGCTGTTCTGCGGGATGGCCTCGGTCACCGCCAACAGCCGCATGATCTACGCCTTCTCGCGCGACGGCGCCCTGCCCTTCTCGCACGTCTGGCACTCCGTCAGCCCGCGCACCCGCACGCCGGTCGCCGCGGTGTGGCTCGCCGTGGTGGGTGCGCTGCTCCTCGGCCTGCCCTACCTCATCAACGCGACGGCCTACGCGGCGGTGACCTCCATCGCGGTCATCGGCCTCTACATCGCGTACGTCGTCCCGACCCTCCTGCGGCTGCGCAGGGGCGACGCCTTCGTCCCCGGCCCCTGGCACCTGGGCCGCTGGTCCAGGGCGATCGGCGTGGTCTCGGTGGTGTGGGTCGGCGTCATCACCGTTCTGTTCATGCTGCCGCAGGTCTCCCCGGTCACCTGGGAGACCTTCAACTACGCGCCGGTCGCGGTGCTGGTCGTCCTCGGCTTCGCCGCGGCGTGGTGGTTCGCCTCGGCCCGGCACTGGTTCCTCAACCCCGAACACGCCCGGACGATCGCCCGCGGGGAGCGTCGCAAGGGCGCCCCCGAACCGGTCGATCCGTAACACTCCGGGCGGCACCGCCCCGCCCGGACCGACTCGCGAGGCCGGGTCCCCGATACCCGATCGGAGACCCGGCCCGCTCCGGCTATGCTCGGGGAGGCAACATCGCCTGGGCCCTTAGCTCAATTGGCAGAGCAGTGGACTTTTAATCCATTGGTTGTGGGTTCGAGTCCCACAGGGCCTACCGAACCACCCCCGGCTCAGAGCGGATTCGAGCTGGGGGTGTGTCCGTTTCCACCGACGCTGAAGGGGCTGCGGGACGCGGCCACTTCAGGTGTTCGGTTCGCTTTCTTCGGGCGCGTCGCCCGAGGGCTCCGGCATCCCGATGACGTACGTCCCCTTCGCGGGCAGGGTGGCGACGAGCCCCCGCTTCCGGAGTTCCACGACGGCGCGACGGACCGTCCCGATGCTCACGCTGTAGAGATCCGTCATGGCGCGCTCACCTGGTAGCGCGGCACCCTGTGGCAGCTTGCCGGAGGCGATGTCCGCGGCGATGGCGTCGGCGAGTTTCACGTACTCGTAGCGCGGAAGCTCACTCATTCCTCCACCGTGCCGCACCCCTACGCACACTGCAGTATCCGAACGCGTCCCACCGCGTCGGGACGCAGTGGGACGGAGAGGGGTGCAGGGGGACGCAGTTCGCGGTATGGTCAAAAAACGAGCAGACCCCGGCGAGGTGGACAAGACCTCCCGGGGCGCGGCCAACGCTTACTCCAAGGAGCGTCGACATGCACGACCTTATCCGCCGCGCCCTCCACCGGGTGCGCCTTCCCTTCGCCCCCGGGAGCGGAAGGCGGCGCCGTCCCCAACGGAACCCCTTCCCCCGCGTCCACCTCACCCCCGTACGCCCTCCCGCACCCCCGCTCCCGCGCCACCGCTCCCCGTACGGCCTCCTCACCCCCCTCGACGGCGCCGCCTCCAGCCTCGTACGCCCCTACCTCGCCGCCCACGAACACGAGGCCGCCCTCCAGCGGCACCGCCGCCTCGCCCTCGTGCTCGCGGCCGATTTCGGCATCGACCTCGACCGGCACCTGATCGGCGCGTGGGAGGTGGCCGTCTGATGGAACACGTACCCGGCACCTCCCCGCCCCGGCTGCTGCCCTGGCCGTCCCCCGACGGCAAACCCTCCTACCTGGTGAGCGACGACGACGGCAGCTACCTCTCGCGTCTCGCCGACGACCTGGAGGCCACGCAGCTCGCCACCGGCAGCGACGTGCTCGGCCTCGCCCGCACGGTGCTGGACGACCCCACGTCGCCGTACACCGAGGTCCGTTACGCCGGCCTCCGGCTCGCCGAGTGCCTCACCGACGTCCTGCGCGTCGCCGAGTCCCGGGGGATGCGCCTGCCCGCGCCGGACGCGAGGGACGACGCAGCGGGAGAGCCTGAACCCGGTCAAGGACAGTCCAGCCGCGAGACGGGGAGCGGACTGCGGTCGTGACGGCGACACGCCGAAGGAGGCGCCCCGCGCGGTGCAGCCCGCTACACCCCCGTACGGGTGCCGCCTCTCCCACGCCCCGCCGTCCCGGCGCCTGGGGCCTGTCCGGCGACTTGATCCGCCGGACAGGCCCTAGCGTTGGCCCCATGCGGAAGACGGTGCGGCAGGCCGCGTGGGCCACGGTCCACCTCGTCGTGGCCGCGGCGATGGCGTTCGGGATGTACCTCTTCATCACCGTGCTGCTGATCACCGCCGTGGCCACGCTCGCGGTCGTCGGCGCCTGGATGCTGCCGGAGACGGTGCTGTTGATCCGGCGGATCACCGGCGCCAAGCGCGGCCTGACGGCGGCCTGGACCGGGCGCGCGGTGCCCGAGGCGTACCAGCGGATCACCGGCACGCTGCGGGAGCGGCTGCGCACGGCGGTACGCGACCCCGGCACGCACACCGACCTGCGCTGGATGCTCGCCTACTACGTGTACGGCGCGCTGGTGTTCCTCGCGCTGCCGCTGTGGCCGGTCGGGCTGCTGGCCGACGGTGTGTGGTGTGGGCTGCTGCGCCGCCCCGCCGTCGTACTGCCGCTGATCGTCCGGCTCGCGGACCTGGAGGCCCGCTGGTCGACCGTCCTGCTCGCACCCTCGCCGAAGGCGCGGCTCGCCGCGCGGGTGGAGGAGCTGACCGAGACGCGGGCCGACGCGATCGCCGCGCACGGGGCCGAACTGCGCCGCATCGAACGCGATCTGCACGACGGCGCGCAGGCGCGGCTGGTCGCCCTGTCGATGCGGATCGGGCTCGCCAAACGGGCCTACGACCGTGACCCCGAGGGCGCGCGCAGGCTCCTGGACGAGGCCCAGGACCAGGCCGAGGAGGCACTGACCGAACTGCGGCACGTCGTCCGGGGCATCCACCCGCCGATCCTCACCGACCGCGGCCTCGCCGGAGCCGTACGGGCACTGGCCGCGAGCAGTGGTCTCGCGGTGACCGTGACGGACGGCGGTCTGGACGACGGGGTGCGGGCGCCCGCCGCGGTGGAGGCGGCCGCCTACTTCGTGGTGGCCGAATCGCTGACGAACGCCGCCAAGTACAGTGGGGCGCCCCGGGCCGAGGTCCAACTCGCCCGGTTCCGGAGTGGTTTGCGGGTGCGGGTGAGCGACGAGGGCCGCGGCGGCGCCGACGAGGGCCGGGGCTCCGGGCTGCTCGGCATGCGCCGCCGCGTCGCCGCGCTCGACGGGACCTTCGACGTGTCCAGTCCGGCCGGAGGTCCGACCGTGATCGAAGTGGAGCTGCCGTGCGTGTGGTGATCGCCGAGGACAACGCCCTGCTGCGCGAGGGCCTCGTGATGCTGCTGCGATCCTCCGGGCACGAGGTCGTGGGCGTCGTGGGCACCGGCCCCGAGATCCTGCCCGCGCTCCTCGAACACCGCCCGGACGTGGCGGTGCTCGACGTGCGGATGCCGCCGGGCTTCCGCGACGAGGGGCTGCGGGCGGCACTCGCCGCCCGCGAACAGCTCCCCGGGCTGCCGGTGCTGGTGCTCTCGCAGTACGTCGAGGAGTCGTACGCCGCCGAGCTGCTGGGCGGTGGCAGCGGCGGGGTCGGCTATCTGCTCAAGGACCGGATCGGCCGGGTCGACGAGTTCCTCGACGCGCTGGAGCGGGTCGCCGCCGGCGGTACCGCCCTGGACCCCGAGGTCGTCACCGAGCTCCTCACCCGGCGCAGGGACACCCCGCTGGACTCGCTCACCCCGCGCGAGCGTGAGGTGCTGACGCTGATGGCCGAGGGGCACGACAACGCGACGATCGCCAGGACCCTGGTGGTGACCGAGCGCGCGGTCAGCAAGCACATCGGCAACGTCTTCCTGAAGCTGGGCCTGCCGCCGAGCGACAGCGGCCACCGCAGGGTCCTGGCCGTGCTGGCCCATCTGGCGCACACGCCCCACTAGTGCCGGGCGCTCAGCCCACGCCCAGTTCCGTCAGTTCCGCGAGCGGCAGCGTGTGCTGGGTCTGGAGCACCTTGGCGCGCAGGTAGCGGACGTTGTGGGCGGTGGTGAAGACGCCGGTGGGGACGCGGTCGCGGACCTCGACGCCCAGGTCACGCAACTGGCCCGCCTTGTCGGGGTTGTTGGACAGCAGGTCGAGCGTCTCCACGCCCAGCGCCTGGAGCATCTGCGCGGCGGCGGTGTAGTCGCGGGCGTCCTCGGGCAGGCCGAGCGCGGTGTTGGCGGCGTAGGTGTCGAGGCCCTGGTCCTGGAGGGCGTACGCGTCGAGCTTGTTGTAGAGGCCGATGCCCCGGCCCTCCTGGCGCAGGTAGAGCAGGATCCCGCCGCGGTCGGCGATGCGCTCCACCGCCTCGCGCAGCTGGGGTCCGCAGTCGCAGCGGGCCGAGCCGAGGACGTCGCCGGTCAGGCACTCGGAGTGCAGCCGGACCAGGGGCACGGGGCCGGGATCGCCGAGGACCACCGCGAGGTGTTCCCGGCCGTCGGTCAGGCCGTGGAAGGTGACGAGGTCGGCGTCGACGGCGTAGCCGTCGTGGAAGCGCAGCGGCACCCGGACGCGGGAGCGCGGCGTCGCGGCGGGGAAGTCGGGCATGGGGGTCTCCCGGGTCCGGAGGTCCAGATCTGCTTCAGATTTGAAGCAGATCCATGGTCTGGGACCCTACCCCATGCTTTAAATTTGAAGCAACAGGTCTCCGGGTGAGGACGGGAACCGACCGGCCGGTGCGCGGCGGCGGTCAGGAACAGGGCGGCGAGGACCGCCGCCGCCACGGCACCTCGTCGGCGGCCGGGTGCTCCCCGTCCCCCTCCAGGGCCCGCGCGACACCGGTGCAGATCTCCTCCAGCTGGGCCACCTGCTCCCCGGTGAGCCGGTCGAACAGCAGCGTCCGTACGGTTTCGACGTGCCCCGGCGCCGTGCGCTCCAGGACGGCCATCCCCTCGTCGGTCAGCGCGGCGACACTGCCCCGCTTGTCCCACCGGCAGTTCTCCCGCCGGACCAGACCGTCCTTCTCCAGACGCGTCACCGCGTACGTCAGCCGGCTGCGCGTGATCTTCGACCGCTCGGCGAGGTCGGTCATGCGCAGCCTGTGCTCCGGCGCCTCGGAAAGATTGGCGAGGATGGAGTAGTACAGGTGGGGCATGCCGGCGTCCTGCTGGAGCTGCCGGTCGATCGCGTCCTCCAGGAGGTGCGTCGCGGCGATGTACGCGCGCCAGGCGCGCTGCTCCTCCGGGGTGAGCCAGCGAGTCGTCATGGAGCCAGTGTAGTTTTGTTTCAAACTTGAACCAAGCCCGGCCGTCACCACGGACCGGGCCCCGCCCACCACCGTCCCGTCCCACCCAGCCGGGGGAGCACACCCGATGGCCCACCCGTACGTCCTGCTGTCCGCCGCCGTCTCCCTCGACGGCTACCTGGACGACACCGGCCCCGAGCGCCTCCTGCTCTCCGGCCCGGCCGACTTCGACCGGGTCGACGAGGTGCGCGCCTCCGTCGACGCCATCCTGGTCGGCGCCGGCACGATCCGCGCCGACAACCCCCGGCTCCTGGTCAACTCGCCCGCACGCCGGGCCGCCCGGGTCGCCGCCGGCCGGCCCGAGTACCCGCTCAAGGTCACGGTCAGCGGCTCCGGCGACCTCGACCCGGCCGCCCACTTCTGGCACACGGGCGGCGAGAAACTCGTCTGTACGACCGACAAGGGCGCCGAACACCTGCGCCGCTCGCCCGTCGCCGCCGACGTCGTGGCCCTGGGCCCCGAGCTCGACTGGCGCCGCCTCCTGGAACACCTGCACGACGTACGCGGGGTCCGGCGCCTCATGGTCGAGGGCGGCGGCCGCGTCCACACCCAGCTCCTCCAGCAGGACCTCGCCGACGAACTCCAGCTGGTCCTGGCCCCCCGGTTCGTCGGCGACCCGGACGCGCCCCGGCTGTTCGGTCCCGGCTCCTACCAGGGCGGACGGCTGCGTCTGGTGGAGACCCGGCGGATCGAGGACGTCGTCCTCACCCGGTACGAGCCCACCGCCCCCGGCACCGGCGACGTACCCGCCCCGGCCGACCGGCACTGGCTCGCCCTGGCCTGCGAGCTCGCGGCGCTGTGCCCGCCGTCGGACACGGCGTTCAGCGTGGGCGCCGTGGTCGTGGCCGCCGACGGCACGGAACTCGCGCGCGGCCACTCCCGGGAGGGCGGCGACCCGGTGGTCCACGCCGAGGAGGCGGCCCTCGCCAAGCTCGGAGCCGACCCGAGGCTGGCCGGCGCCACGGTCTACAGCAGCCTGGAGCCCTGTGCCCGCCGCGCCTCCCGCCCCGCGCCCTGCGCCCGGCTGATCCTCGACGCCGGGGTACGGCGGGTGGTCACGGCCTGGCGGGAGCCGGACACCTTCGTCGCGGCGGCCGACGGGAACGGGCTGCTCGCGACGGCGGGCGCCACCGTGGTCGTCCTGCCGGAGTACGCGCGGCGGGCCCAGGCACCCAACCGCCATCTGCTCGGCTGAGACGCCTTCGGCCGTGGTCCGCGGGGCCCGGAACAACGCGTGTGCTTCGGGCCCCGCGGATGACGTACACTGGTTTCAACGACGCGGGGTGGAGCAGCTCGGTAGCTCGCTGGGCTCATAACCCAGAGGTCGCAGGTTCAAATCCTGTCCCCGCTACTGAAGGCCGAGGGCCGGAATCCGAAAGGGTTCCGGCCCTCGGTGCGTTCGCCCCCGCGCGAGGGTGCGGTGCGCCACGACGCCCGATGTCACCCCGGGTGAGCGGTCGGAAGCCCTGGGGTGAGCGGCCGTGGAGCCGTCCCTGCCGGTGAGTACCCGTCGGTTCCCTGATCCGCGGTCAACTCGCCCGTTTTCCGCCGCTCATGACCAGAAAGTCCTGCGCGGAAAGTTTAATGATCAAGACGAACATCTTGGAAACGGGTACCCGGGTCTATTAACGTTCGATAACGCAGCGCGGTCGTCCCAGCCGTCACAAGAGTCGGCTCCGTGCGCACACGTCGAATCCCGCAAGGGAACCGGGGAACCACACCTTGGGGTGAATCGCATGTGAACCGCCGTTCGGCACGGTGGGTTTACGCGCGTAGGAGACCTTCCTGCTCCGAACCCGTCAGCTAACCCGGTAGGCGAGAAGGAAGGAAAGGAGCACGCCCACGTGGCGTCCAACCCGCCTGCCCCGCATGCCCCGTTCGTGCCCAGCCCGCGCAGCACCGAGCCCTTCGGCTCCGGCGGCCTCCGCACCGACGAGGGTCCGTGGGAGGAGTGGAATCCCACCGAGGAGTCCCTTCGTCCCGTACGTGGCCGGCACCGCGTCTCCAAGCAGCGCGGCGGGGGACTCGCCCGCAGCTCCACCGTCCTCGGCGTCGGCGTCATAGCCGCCGTCGGCGCGGGCGGCATGGCCAGCGCCAACACCGGCAAGCCGCCCGTGTCCATCTCCATCCCCGACCTGCCCTCCGTGGGTTCCCTGCTGTCGGACGACAACTCCTCCCCGGTTGCCGATCAGGGCGCCGCGACCGCCCTGAGCAGCGTCGGAGTGACCTCCGCCGACACGGCACGGGGCACCAGCGACGCCGGCGAGGCACTGCGCAGCCGGATCATGGCCCAGGCCGAGCAGCAGCAGGACCAGGTCGACACCAAGGCCGCCGCCGTCGCCGCGGCCGCCGCCGAGAAGCAGGCCACCGCCGCCGTCGCCAAGGCGGAGAAGGCGGCCGAGGCCAAGGCCGCCGCCGCGAAGGAGAAGGCGGAGAAGGCCGCCGCGCAGAAGGCCGAGGCCGCGCGCCTGGCGGAGCTGGCCAAGCAGTACACGCTGCCGACCTCCTCGTACACCATCACCTCGACCTTCGGTCAGGCCGGCTCGATGTGGTCCTCCGGCTACCACACCGGCCTCGACTTCGCCGCGCCCACCGGCACCCTGATCAAGGCGATCCACGGCGGCACCATCACCGAGGCGGGCTGGGCCGGCTCCTACGGCTACCGCACGATCCTCACCCTGGACGACGGTACGGAGCTGTGGTTCTGCCACCAGTCGTCCATCAGCGTCACCGTGGGCCAGAAGGTCGGCACCGGTGACGTGATCGGGCGCGTGGGCGCCACCGGCAACGTGACCGGACCGCACCTGCACCTGGAGGTCCACCCCGGCGGCAGCGCCGACGGCATCGACCCGATGGCCTGGCTGCACGGCAAGGGCCTCACCCCCTGACACCCCGCCCTCCTGGACCCCGGTGGTCCTGACGCCAACCCCCCGGCCTCAGGACCACCGGTTTCCCGTGTTTACGGGGTCTTTGCGGCCGGCACGGAATGGGGCACTCCGGACCGCGTGTTGACTTGAGGCATGACTGTTCTCCGCAAGCTCGGCTCATCCGACCTAGAGGTCTTCCCGCTCGCCCTCGGTGGCAACGTCTTCGGCTGGACCGCCGACGAGGCGACCTCCTTCGCGGTGCTCGACGCCTACACGGCCGCCGGCGGCAACTTCGTCGACACCGCCGACTCCTACTCCGCCTGGATCGACGGCAACCAGGGCGGGGAGTCCGAGACCGTCATCGGCAACTGGATCAAGGCGCGCGGCAACCGCTCCGACGTCGTGATCGCCACCAAGGTCAGCCAGCACCCGCAGTTCCAGGGCCTGTCCGCGGCCAACATCAAGGCGGCCGCCGACGCGTCGCTCCGCCGGCTGGGCACCGACCACATCGACCTGTACTACACCCACTTCGACAAGCCGGAGACCCCGGTCGAGGAGATCGTCGGCGCGCTCGACGAGTTGGTGAAGGCGGGCAAGGTGCGGCACATCGCCGCCTCCAACATCTCCCCCGAACGCCTGAGCGCGTCCCTGGAGTTCTCCGACCGTGAGGGCCTCGCCCGGTACGTGGCGATCCAGCCCCACTACAACCTGGTCTCGCGCGACACCTACGAGGGCGGACTGCGCGACCTCGCCGAACGGTCCGGCCTCGCCGCCGTCCCGTACTTCGCGCTGGCCTCCGGCTTCCTCACCGGCAAGTACCGCCCCGGTACGACGGTCGACAGCGCCCGGGCCGGAGCGGCCGGCAAGCACCTGGAGACCGAGCGCGGCCGCCGGGTCCTCACCGCGCTGGACGAGATCGCCCAGTCCCACGACGTCCCCGTGGCCACCGTCGCCCTGGCCTGGCTGGCCGCCCAGCCGACCGTGGCGGCGCCCATCGCCTCCGCACGGACGGTGGAGCAACTGCCCGCCCTGCTCGGCGTTGCGGACCTGCGCCTCGCCGCGCCCGAGATCGACCGCCTCACCGAGGCGTCCGCCTGACGCCGGGGACGGTCGGCGGCGCGTGACCACCGGCAGAGGGCGGCCGGGACCGGCGCTCCGAGTGGTACGGCTGTGACCGGCTCCGAGTGGTACGGCTGTGACCGGTACGCGCTATGAGCGGTACGGGTTGTACACCGGGTACGGGACCATCGGATGTGCTGGGGCGTGGCTGCCGTGCGCGTCACCGCTAAGGACGGGGCCCGCGCTTCCCGCGCCGCCGGGGACGGGTCCGTAGGGGTACCCGTGTCCGGGGCCGTGTCCCTGGCCGGCGCCGTGGCCCGTCCCCGTCCCGGCGGTGGCATGGCCGTAGCCGTACACCCCGTACACGGGCCAGGGCGGCGCGGTCACCGGTACGGGCGGGGCCGTGGCGCGCGCCGCGTAGTCCAGGGCCGGACGGGCCACTTCCCGCCGCCGCCACAGCTCCTGGAGCAACTCGCCCTCCCGCACGACGAAGTCGGGGTTCGCCCTTCCGCTGCGCCCCCGGTGGCGCAGGAACGCCAGCGAGGTCGCGTACGCCTCGTACCGGGCGACCTCCCGGGCCGCCGGTCTGCCCAGACGGCGCCGGGCGTGGTCGCGGGCCAGCCGCCGGGCCCGCATCGAGCCGAGCGCGTACGGCTCGGCCGGGGTCAGCCAGCCCGCCGCCACGTAGGCGGGCAGTTCGGCCCGCACGGTCCTCAGCTCGCGCTGCCGCGTCCAGATGACCAGCCAGGTCAGCAGCCCGAACGCCGGCACCATGAACGCCGCGTACACGGCGAAGAAGCCGTACTCGCCGAACTTCGACGAGCCGTTCCAGATGGCGTGCATCCCCATCGCGAGCAGCAGCCCCGCCGGCGGCAGCGCCACCCGCCGCAGCCGCTGGCGCTCCGCGCAGAGCGCGGCGATCCCGAAGCCGATGCCGGTGAGGACGGTGAAGAGGGGGTGCGCGAACGGCGACATGATGACCCGTACGAAGAAGGTCGCCGCGGTCACCGAGGCGATGCCGCGGTCGCCGGTGAGCTGGTCGGTGCCGAACGCGGTGCCGAGGTAGAGGATGTTCTCGGTGAACGCGAAGCCGGTCGCGGTGACCCCCGCTATGACGACCCCGTCGACGATCCCGGTGAAGTCCCGGCGGCGGAAGAGGAACACGAGCAGGACGGCGGCGGCCTTCGCCGACTCCTCCACGACCGGCGCTATGACGGTCGCGCCGATGGTGTCGGCACTCGACGGATCGGCGGTCGCGGTGGCTATCCATCTGGTCGCGAAACTGTTGGCGACGATCGCTATCAGCGCCGCCGCGCACGCCCCCCACGCGAACGCGAACAACAGGTTGCGCCAGGGCCCCGGTTCGACGCGGTCCAGCCAGCGGAAGGCGGCCAGCAGCAGCGGCACGGGCAGGACGGCGAGCCCGAGGCCGACCAGGAACCCCTCGGTCCCGGTCTGTTCACGGACCAGGGCGAGGATGACGAGCCCGGACAGCGTGAGCAGGGTGATCAGCGCGCCGTAACGCACCCAGGTGCGCTGCCACCAGTGCGCGTGCCGCAGTACGCCACCGGCGGTGTCACGGGGATGCGTCGGGTACGGGGGACAGGTGGCCACAACATTGACCCTAACGAGGGGAGGGCGCCGCCCGCGACGGTGCGCCGTGCCGCCCGCGGGAACGGGCGGCGGGGCTCAGGCGCCGGTGGGGGGCTGGTCCGTGCGGTTGTCTTCTCGCTGTACGCGGCGGCAGAGCAGGTCGTTCACGACATGACCCTTCTCCAGTCCCTGGCCCTCGAAACGGGTCAGCGGCCGGAAGTCGGGACGCGGCGCGAAACCACCGTCGGGCCGGGTGTTCTCGAAGTCCGGGTGCGCGCTCAGCACGTCGAGCATCTGTTCGGCGTACGGCTCCCAGTCGGTGGCGCAGTGGACGATCGCCCCCGGTCTGAGCCGGGTCGCGGCCAGCGACAGGAACTCCGGCTGGATCAGCCGCCGCTTGTGATGGCGCTTCTTCGGCCACGGGTCGGGGAAGAACACGCGCAGCCCGTCGAGGGAGTCGGGCGGGAGCATCTCGCGCAGCAGGATGATGGCGTCCCCGTTGGCCACGCGGATGTTGGTCAGCCCCTGCTGTTCGGCGAGGGCGAGCAGATTGCCCTGGCCGGGGGTGTGCACGTCGACGGCGAGGATGTTGGTGCCGGGGTCGGCGGCGGCCATCCGGGCGGTGGCCTCGCCCATTCCGAAGCCGATCTCCAGGACGACGGGACGGTCGTTGCCGAACAGTTCGGCGAGGTCGATGACCCGCTGCCCGTCGATGTCCAGCCCCCACGCGGGCCACAACCGCTGGAGCGCCTCCGCCTGTCCCGCGGTCACCCGGCTGCGCCGCGGCTGGAAACTCCGGATCCGCCGCTCGAAGTGCGACCCGGCGGGGTCGGGCGCGGGGCCGTCCGGAAAACGGGGCTCGCCCTTGCCCCGGCTGTACCGCACGGAGGCTCCGGAGACTCCGGGGGCGGGCGAGGGGTGCTCGCCGGGCGGGGCGGGGACGGTCCGGGAGGCTTCGGGGGCGTTGCGCGAGTCAGACACAGTGCGGTCGATTTTACGTCCTCGTCGGAAGCCCCGACCGAGCGGGCAGGAACGGGCGGCGGCGAAGCGGGGACGGACTGGTGGTGGAGCGGGGGCGGACCGGCACTGGAGCGGGCAGGAACGGGTGGCGGCGAAGCGGGAACGGACCGGCGGCTGAGCGGGCACGGACCGGCCGATCCGTTCGGGTCGAGCTCGGCCCGCGTTCGGGCCGAGCCCGGCATGGCCGGCGTGCGTCGGGCACCGGTCCGTGCCTCGGCCGGGCGGGCACCGGCCGGCCGACCCGCTCAGGTCGAGCCCAGCACCGCCAGGGCCCGGCGGGCGACCTCCCGGCCGATCGGCAGGGAGGCGGTCGCCGCCGGCGAGGGCGCGTTGAGCACGTGCACGGTTCGGTCGCCCTCGCGGATCAGGAAGTCGTCCACCAGCGTCCCGTCCCGCAGGACGGCCTGCGCCCGCACCCCCGCGCTCGCCGGCACCAGGTCCGCCTCCTCTACCGCGGGCAGCATCCGGCGCACCGCCGCGGTGAACGCCCTCTTCGACACCGACCGGCGCAGCTCACCCGCCCCGTACCGCCAGTGCCGCCCGGCTATCCGCCACGCGCCCGGCCAGGCGAGGGTCCGCCCCAGTTCGCGGGGCCGCACCACGCCCCAGTCGTAGCCCTCCCTCGCCAGCGCGGGCACCGCGTTGGGTCCGACGTGCACCCCGCCGTCGATCCCGCGCGTGAGATGCACCCCGAGGAACGGGAACGCGGGGTCCGGCACCGGATACACCAGTCCCCGCACCAGCTCGGGCCGCGCCAGCGTGTAGTACTCCCCGCGGAAGGGCACGATCCGCATCCCCGGGTCGTCCCCGGTGAGCCGGGCGATCTCGTCGCAGTGCAGCCCGGCGCAGTTCACCAGCACCCGCGCGCGGACGACGGCTCCGTCCCCGGTGAGCACGGCCACCCCGAGGCCCGCGCGCCGGTCGACCCGCACCACCCGGGCCCCGTACCTGATCTCCGCCCCCGACGCCTCGGCCAGCCGCCGGGCCACCCCGGCGAAGTCGCACACCCCCGTCGTCCCGACGTGGATCGCGGCGAGCCCTCGCACCTCGGGCTCGTACTCCGCGATCTGGGAGCCGCCCAGCTCCCGTACCGGAATGCCGTTCTCCCGGCCGCGCTGCACCAGGGCGTGCAGCCGCGGCAGCTCCGCGCGGGTGGTGGCGACGATCAGCTTGCCGGTGACGGCGTGCGCGATGTCGTACTCCGCGCAGAACTTGATCATCTCGGCGGCGCCCCCCACCGCGTACCGCGCCTTGAGCGAATCGGGACGGTAGTAGATCCCGCTGTGGATCACCCCGCTGTTGCGCCCGGTCTGGTGGCGGGCCGGCCCCGGCTCCTTCTCCAGCACGGTGACCCGTGTCCCCGGCGCGGCACGCGTGATCGCATACGCCGTCGACAGGCCGACGATCCCCCCACCGATCACCAGCACGTCACAGTCGTACGCGATCTTCCGCACCTGCACCACCTCCCGGCTTCGATAGTGCACTGCGCCACTGACAATGCCCTCAAACCCGGGAACGCCCCCCGTCCCGAAACGACCCCCGGGCGGCTACGCCGGGGCCATCAGGAGCGGCCGTGCCCGCTCCCGCAGCTCGACCACGCGCGGCTCGTCGCCGTACGGCTCCAGCCGGTGCAGCAGGTCCTTCACGTACTCCGTGGTGCGCGCCGACGAGATGCGCCCGGCGACCTCCACCGCCCGCACGCCCTGCTCGCACGCCGCGTCGAGATTGCCCGACTCGAGCTCGGCGACCGCCGACACGACGAGCCGCAGGCCGTGCGAGCGCACGAACTCCTCCGTCGGCTTCGACAGCGCCTGCTCCGTGAACCGGCGCACCTGACGCGGAGCCTTCAGGTCGCGGTAGCACTCGGCGGCGTCCGCGGCGAAACGGTCGTAGGAGTAGAAGCCCAGCCAGGAGGGGTCGTGGTCGCCGTCGCGGGAGCGCTCCAGCCATCCCTCGGCCGCCTTCAGGGCCGCGCCGGCCGCCTGGGCGTCACCCGCGCGTGCGTGTGCGCGTGCCTCGACCAGCCGGAAGAAACTCATGGTGCGGGCGGTGGCGAGCCCGCGGTTGCGCTCCAGCGCGGCCTGCGCCAGATCCACGCCCTCGTCGCCGAAGCCGCGGTAGGTCGCCTGCAGCGACATCGACGCCAGTACGTATCCCCCGAGGGGGACGTCGGCCGCCGCGCGCGCGAGTCGCAGGGCCTGGATGTAGTAGCGCTGGGCGGCCTCCTGCTGGCCGGTGTCGAAGGCCATCCAGCCCGCGAGGCGGGTGAGTTCGGCGGAGGCGCCGAACAGCGCCCGGCCGACTTCGTCCGAGTAGGAGCCGAGCAGCAGCGGCGCGGCCTCCACCCGTAAGCACTCGGGCACCATGGACGAACGCCAGTCGCCGCCTCCGTACTTGGAGTCCCAGCGCCTGGCGTCCTCCGCGGCCTCCCGCAGCTTCTGCACATCGCTGTGGCCGACTTTGGCCGGTGCTCCGGAGTCCTCCGCGGGCCCCACCTCACGCGCGACCGAGCTGTCGGCCGGGGTTATCAGCCAGCGCGAGGCGGGCGTCGCGTAGGCGCTCACCGCGAACGAGCCGGCCAGCGACTGCCAGATGCCGCCACCACCGGCCCGGCGCCCGGCGAGGTCGAGACGGTAGAGATCGGTCGCCGACCGCACCGCCTGGCCGACGTCCCGGGGGAAGGCGAGGCCCACCTCCGGCGCGGGGTCCGCGTCCGCCAGACCGATCTCGTGGAGCGGCACCGGGCGGCCGAGCTTCTGTCCTATGGCGGCCGCGATGAGGTGCGGCGCGGCACCCTGCGGCACCATGCCCTTCGACACCCAGCGCGCCACGGACGTCTTGTCGTAGCGAAGAGTCAACCCGCGTTGAGCGCCAAGATCGTTGACGCGACGCGCGAGTCCTGCGTTGCTGATTCCCGCGAGGGCGAGAACGGTGCCGAGTTTTTCGTTCGGCCCGCGTTGCTCCCTGGACATGCGCCACCCCTCGACACAGACGGCTGCCGCGCTGGCATAACCATGCGGCATTCGTAAACCCAGCGTAGTTCGCCGCATCCCAAGCGTTAAGGGGCATTCTTCCGGTTGGCGGGATTGTGGTCCGCGCTTGAACGGCCGGGCAGGTACGGACCGTTGCGGCGTGCCCCGGCCGTGTGGCCGTGCGCCCGCCCGTGCGCTCTTCTCCGGCCACCCCGGGAGCGCTTGCATGGATCGTGCGTGGGTCGGCCCGCTGTACTGGATCCAGTGGGCTGGGGGACACCGCCGCCTACATCCCCGCGGGCGGCGGACCGGTCCGGGGGGCGAACTCCGCCTCCCGGACTGCGCGTCGGCCCAGGGTTGGTCACAGCGTGTACGGAGCGTGTGCGGGCTGCGTGCGCGGTCGTGCCTCCGTAGCCGATTTGGCCGAAATTCGACCCTGCCTTCTGTGGGTGATCAGCCCTCTCACCATGGGACTTGAGGGCGCGTTAGGTGTTTTCAGGGAGCGTATCGGGGGCGCATTCGCGTCGCAGCCGCCCGTCCTCGCAGGTCTATTCCCTTGCCCGCCAACGGCGTTCGCCGAGGCACGGGGGCGCCCCCGGGGGCGCAATCCACGGAGCACAAGCGACTCCGCCGCCTCTCTGCGGCGCGTCCTTCATGGCAGCATGGTGCCGAGTTCGTACGGTGCACTGGTTGTCCACAGGCTGTGGAGGCGTCGATGCGGTGGTTGGTCGGGTGGAGCAGCACCTCCGCTGTGGCCGCCGGAATCGGCTCCGCCGGGGCCACCGGCCACGACGGTGAGACCGTGCATCCGGTGGGTTCCCACCTGCTGTGGGGCGATCCCGACCCGCTCTGGGCGGTCGGCGACTGGCGCCCCGACGAGGTGCGGGTCGTCCAGGCCGATCCGCAGACCCGGGTCGCCGTCCTCGGCACCTGCGGCGCGAGCGACGAGCAGCTGCGCGTGGGCCTGTTCGCCGCGCGCGGCGGCGCCCTGCGCCATCTGACGGCCTGGCCCGGCAGTTACACGGCCCTCGTCCAGGTGGGGCGCAGGATCACCGTCTGCGGCGATCTCGCGGGCGCCCGCCCCGTGTTCTACGCCCCCTGGGCCGGCGGCACCGCCTACGCGACGGCCGCGCTCCCCCTCGCCGACCTCATCGAGGCCAACCTCGACTTCGGCCATCTCGCCGCGCTGCTCGCCGCCCCCGACGTACCGGCCGCGCTGCACGACTCCACGCCGTACGACGGCGTGCGGCGCATTCCGCCGGGGCATGCGCTCATCCTGCGAGCCGGCGCGCGCGAGATCGCCGGTTACGAGCCGGTCGCCTCCCTCGCCGTGGCAGCCCCCTCGGCCGACCCCGACAGCGCGGTCGACGCCGTGCGCGACGCCCTGGTGGACGCCGTACGAGCCCGCCTTTCGGCCCCACGGCACGTCCCCGGCGCCGACATCGACCCCGGCCCGGTGCCCGGCATGGGACCGGCCGAGCGGCGCGCCGCGCGCGGGATGCCGGTGCCCGGCATCGGCGCCGACCTGTCGGGCGGCTCCGCGTCCGCGACGCTGGCCCTGCTCGCCGCCGGCCTGCCCGGCATGCCCGGCACCGTCCTGGGCCACGGCACCGGCGCGGGCGAGCGGCTGCTGGCCGTCACCTTCAACGACCTGGCCGTCGCCGGGCGCGAGGCCGAACTGGAGCGGGCCGGCACACTCGCCGCCAACCCGCGCCTGCACCACGTCGTGGTGACCGGCGGCGAGGACACCCTCCCGTACGCCGACCTGGACGGCCCGCTGACCGACGAACCCGGCCCCTGCCTGGTCACGGCCGGCCGCCACCGCACCCGCCTGGCCTCGGGCAGCGCGGACCACTTCACCGGATACGGCGCCCGCCAGGTCCTGGACGCCCACCCCGCGCGCCTGGCCGACCTGCTCATGGACCGCAAGCGGCGCCACCTCGTACGACCGGTCGCCGCGCTGACCAAGGCGGACGGCTCGGTGCTCGTCCCCGCGCGCGTGTACGGCGCCGCCCGGCGACTCGCCCGGACGCCGTACCGGACCGGCCTGGAAGAGCTCGCCGACCGCCTCCTGCGCCGCCGCTTCGACGACCCGGGCGGCGCCGTGGACGCGTCCCTCGCGGCGCTCACCTGGGCCCGGCCGGGCCCCGCGGCCCGCTGGCTGACCGGTGAGGCACTGGCTGAAGTATCGGTTCGCCTCCAGGGCGCGACCCACCGCTCCGGAGTCGGTCCCGGCCAGCGCCCGGGTGACTTCCGCGCGCGTGCGGCGCTCGCGAGACACGCGATCGACCTGCGCGTACTCGAACAGGCCGCCGAGATCCGCTTCCAGCGCCTGCACGCGCCGTTCCTCGACAACCAGGTCGTCCGGGCCTGCCGCGCGCTCCCGGAGGCCCTGCGGGTCAAGCCCGGCGCACGCGCCGAGATCCTGCGCACGGTCCTGGAGGGCGCCGGGATCACCGACCTCCCGCCCGGCTGGGGCGCCCCCTCGGGCGCGTCGGCGACAGCGGCCGCGCGCACCGGGCTGCGGGTCGCCGCGGACTCCCTGCTGGCCCTCTTCGACACCCCGCTGCTCGCGCAGGCGGGCCTGGTCGAGGCCAGAGTCGTCCGCAAGGCGCTGCGCTCGGCGGCAGCGGGCGAACCCCTCCCCCTGGACGGTCTCGCGGACCTGGTCTCCCTGGAACTGTGGCTGGGCCGCCTCCTCGCCCGCCGCGGCACCTGCTGGACGGGCACCCCCGCCCGCGCCCGCGCGGTACCGGCGGGCATCACCCCTCAGCGCGGAGCACTGGGTACGGGGGCGGCGGGAACCGCGGGGGCCACCGGCGGTGCGGTGGTGCGGGTACGGCAGGTGGGCGGGGCGGGGTCTTAGGGGGCGGGTGGCCCGGGGCGGGTGCGTGGCTCCCGGCCGCGGCCCGGCGCCGGACACCCTGATCGACGAGGTCTGGGCGGGCGACCCGCCCCAGGACACACCGGCCGCCCTCCAGTCCCGGCGCGGCGGCGATCCGCGCCCCTGCACGAGCAGACGCGGGCCGAGCGCCCGGAGGCCGCCGCGCGCCGCGCTGGGCACCGGGCTCTACGAGGCGGAATACGCCGGGGAAGCCGCCCCCACCGCCGACGGCATCCCCGGCGACCTCGCAGTGCCTCGACGACCTCGGCGAGGCACTGCGACGACACCCCGCCGAACACGCCGAACACGCCGGACAGGCCGAACCGGGCGGACAGGCCGATCCTGCTGAACCGGCTGAACCGGCTGAACCGGCTGAACCGGCTGAACCGGCTGAACCGGCCGATCCCGCCGAACAGGCAGGACAGGCAGGACAGGCCGATCCCGCCGACCAGTCCGGCCGGGTCACGGATCGCAGGTGAACTTCGACTCGGTCCAGTCCGCGAGGGTCAGGGCGTCGAGGTGGCCGTGCGGCCGCACCACCAAGCGGACGGTGGTGCGGCCGTCGAGGCTCACATGGACCGGCACCGCCGCCGCGCCGCCCCCGACCGGGCCGGAACTCCACAGCGGGACCCCGTCGGCGTAGACGGAGAAGGTGACCGTGCCGAGGCCGAGCGTCAGGTCGTCGACGCCGACGAGACCGTCGTAGGCGGAGCACCGGCGGTTGAGGTCGACGCTCACGGAGGAGTCGCCGCGCACGGTCGCCCCGCGCGTGTATCGCGTGCCGGCGATCGACAGGTCGTACCGCTGCCAGACCCAGCTGCTGTCGCGCAGCCGCATCTCGGGCTTGGTGCCGTCGCCGCCGACGTCGTAGGTCAGCTCGCTCAGCGGGAAGGAGACCGGAGCCGACGGGGGAGCGGGAGCGGGCGGGGGCGTGAGGGTCGGGGTGGGGGCGGGCGAGGGGGTGGCCGACTGCTTCGGCGCGGGGCTCCGGGTGGGCGTCGGTCCCGGCACCCACTCGGCGGCGGACACGGACGAGGGTGTGGGTGACGGCGTCGGCGCCTGCACGGGCGTGGCCGGTGCCCCGGCCGCGATCACCGGCGGCTTCGGTCCGGGCTCCGCCGCCGGCGGCGCGGGCGTGTCCTGGGCCGGCTGGACGGCCGGGGAGGACACCGGCGGCTTGGAGTCCGGCTTCCTCTCGGGGTGGTCGCTGCCGGCCAGCGCGAGCGCGACCGCCACGGCCACGCCCACCGCCACCACGCCGGCCGCGGCACCCGCCTTCAGGGGCGTCCCCAGCCCCTCGGAGGCCGCCGCCCCGGCACCCCCGCCGGAGGAGGAGCCGCCGCCCGCCCCCGCGGCGCCGGCCGCGCCCGCCCCGGCGCCCCCGGCCACGAGGCCGAGCGCCTTGGCGTACCCGGCGGCGCCGAACCAGCCGATGACCGCCACCGGCACCACGGCCGGGATGCCGCCGGCGACCTCCTTGAGCTGGCCCGCCGCCAGCCGGCACTTGGCGCACTCCTCCAGGTGCTTGCGCAACCCGCGCTCGGCCCGGGTGCGCAGGCTGCCGCGGGCGTAGGCGCCGAGCCGGTCGGCATGGCGGGCGCACTCCTCGTCACCGGCGAGGGTGGCGCTGACGTGGGCCTGGAGGTAGGCCTGCTTGAGGCCCTCGCGGGCCCGGCTGGCGAGCACGCGGGTGCCGTTGGCGTCCAGCCCGAAGAGGATGGCGACCTCACTCGGCGACTCGTCCTCGACCTCGGTGTGCCACAGCACGGCCTGCCAGCGCTCGGGCAGCGACCGGAAGGCCTGCATGGCCAGGGACTGCTCGGCCTCGTGCAGGGCGCGTACGTCCGCACCCAGGTCCAGGGTGTCGTCGTCGGACACCTGGGACCCGCGGGCGGAGTGCGCGGCGAACACCGCGAAGTCGTCGACCAGTTGCTCCCGCCTGGCCGACCTGGTCCAGCCGGCGGCCACGCGTCGCACGGTCGTCAACAGGTAGGCGCGCACGGAGTGTTCGGGACCGGAACCACCGCGCACCGCCTGGAGCATGCGGGCGAAGACCTCGGCGGTGAGGTCGTCGGCGGTGTGGGCGTCCCGGCAGCAGGTGCGGGCGTAACGGCGGACGGCGTCCGCGTGACGGCGGTACAGGCCCTCGTAGGCGCTGTCGTCGCCGGCGCGCATCCGGGCGATCAGGTCGGCGTCGGACCAGGGCCGCTCCCACGGCGGCGGCAGCACACCGTCCTCGCGCCGGTCGCGCTGCGCCGGGACGCCGCCCTCGACGGGTTCGCCGCCCTGCGCGGGAATACCGCCACCGGCGAGCTCGCCGCCCGGTGGAAAGGCGGCCGGGCCACCCTGACTCGGCACCTGCGGCGAGGCGGGGCGCCCGGCCTGCGCGTCACCGTCACCCTCACCGTCACCGAGTGACTCGTCCCGCCCGTCAACACTCATCGCGGAAAGCCCCCGCCGCCTGTTCCACCGGTCCCGGACACCGGGTCAGCGTGCCATATCGACTTTTGTTCAGGACCCCGCGATACGGACGGTCCACTCGTCCGCGGGGATTCGCCGCCCGGCGGTGTTGGCCCCCGTGTTTCTTGGGAAGAACCAAGTGCCACTCCCAGCACAGGAGTTGACCGGCATGCCCGACGTGACCGGGTCGCTGCCCGGGTGGCCCGGAGGCGAGGGCGGTGCGACTCCCCCGCCCCCACAGTCACCCTTTCGAGTCGCGCGCCACCAGAGGTTGACCCTCGTGGTCTCAGGCCGGCCGCGAGCGCAGCCCATCCAGCAGGATGTCCAGCAGCCGCGCCGAAGCGGCGGCCTGCTGCGCGGCGTCGGGCAGCGAGGGCGCCGCCGTCGCGATCACCAGCAGCACGTCCGCCACCGACACGTCGGCCCGCAGTTCACCCGCCGCACGCGCCCGCTCCACGAGCCGGCCCACCACGTCGAGCAGCGCCGCCGCTCCGGTGTCGTCGTCCTCGACCGGCGCCGGGACCTGCTCCGGCACCAGCCGCAGCTCCCCGGAACCCGGCTGGACCCGCTGCTGCGGCACCCGCGCCGCGTCGAACACCGAACCGCCGGTGGCGGCGCCATCGGACTCCTCGTCCTGGACGCCGACCCGCAGCACCTGCGGCGGCAGCAGCCGCCCGGCACCGGAGGCCACCGACGTCCGCAGGAAGCGCGAGAGCGCCGACCACGGTTCGTCCTCCTGACCGAGCGCCGTCCGCGCCTGGTCGGTCAGCCGGGAGGTCTCCTCCTCGGCTATCCGCCGCACCAGGACGTCCTTGCTCGGGAAGCGCCGGTACACCGTGCCGACGCCGACCCGCGCGCGCCGCGCCACGTCCTCCATCGGCGCGCCGTACCCCAGCTCGCCGAAGACCTCGCGCGCCGCGCGCAGTACGTGCTCCAGGTTGCGCTGTGCGTCCACGCGCAGCGGCGCCGTCCGCGAGCTGTCCCCGCGTCCGCCGCCCGCCCCGCTCATCGTTCCTGTCATCGCTCCGCCCAAGGGTCCGCCACCGGGTGGGATGGTGGACGCGGACGACCAATGAGAGTTCTGCACATGCATAGGTGTTCCCCCGGTAATGACGTCTCCCCCCGGAGACTCTCCCCGCCATCGGAAGGCGGAGCGTGCGGGAACATGCCCGGTGTTCGAGCCCGCCCGTCGCGGACCCGGTGACCGATGGGCGCATCCCCCTACACCCCGTCGACACACGAACATAGTTGAGTGAGGGTCAATTCAGAAGGGGCAGGTTCCGCACGGAGCGCCCCCCGATCGGAGTACGGGTCGTATACGTCCTGGTTGCACCCCCTGCGGACCCCCGGCGCACACCGGCTGACCTGCGCGCCTTCTGCGTACTCCGGCATTCCGGCCCACCCCGCGCGCACCGGCCTCCCGGTCACACAAATTGTCGGGGCTGTGGACAAACCCGAGCGGCGGGTGCGTCATGGGATGGTGAAGGAACGTGCGCGCATTCTGGTTGTCGGCGGCGGCTACGTCGGGATGTACACGGCCCTGCGTCTCCAGCGGAAGCTGAAACACGAACTGGAGCGGGGCGAGGCCGAGATCACGGTGGTCACCCCCGACTCGTACATGACCTACCAGCCGTTCCTCCCGGAGGCGGCGGCCGGTTCGATCTCCCCCCGCCACGTCGTCGTACCGCTGCGGAGGGTCCTGGACCGGTGCCGGATCGTCGTCGGCGAGGCACGCTCCATCGACCACGCCAAACGCACGGCCACCCTCACCACCCTCGCCACGCAGGAGGAGGGCACGGGCGGACAGCAGATCACCTACGACGAACTCGTCCTCGCCCCCGGCTCCGTCTCGCGGACCCTGCCGATCCCCGGCCTCGCCGAGTACGCGATCGGCTTCAAGACCGTCGAGGAGGCCATCGGCCTGCGCAACCACGTCATCGAGCAGATGGACATCGCCTCCTCCACCCGCGACCCCGCCGTCCGCGACGCGGCCCTCACCTTCGTCTTCGTCGGCGGCGGCTACGCAGGCGTCGAGGCACTCGGCGAGCTGGAGGACATGGCCCGCTACGCCACCCGCTACTACCACAACGTGCAGCCCGAGGACATGAAGTGGATCCTCGTCGAGGCCTCGGACCGCATCCTGCCCGAGGTCGGCGAGGAGATGGGCCGGTACACGGTCACCGAACTGCGCCGCCGCAACATCGACGTACGTCTCGACACCCGCCTCGACTCCTGCGCGGACCGCGTCGCCGTCCTCAGCGACGGCGCCCGCTTCCCGACCCGCACGGTCGTGTGGACGGCCGGCGTGAAACCCCACCCGGTCCTCGCCGCCAGCGACCTGCCGCTCACCGGGCGCGGCCGCCTCAAGTGCACCCCGCAGCTGACCGTCGAGGGCGCCGCGCACGCGTGGGCCGCGGGAGACGCGGCCGCCGTCCCCGACGTCACGGCCGCGGAACCCGGCAGGGAGACCGCCCCGAACGCCCAGCACGCGGTCCGCCAGGCGAAGGTCCTCGGCGACAACATCGCGCACTCCCTGCGCGGTGAGCCCCTTGAGACGTACGCCCACGCATACGTCGGCTCGGTGGCCTCCCTGGGACTCCACAAAGGTGTCGCGCAGGTCTACGGACGCAGGCTGAAGGGCTACCCTGCCTGGTTCATGCACCGCGTCTACCACCTCAGCAGGGTGCCCACCTTCAACCGCAAGGCCCGTGTGCTCGCCGAATGGACTCTGTCAGGGCTCTTCAAACGGGAGATCGTCTCCCTCGGCTCGCTCGAACACCCCCGGGCGGAGTTCGAACTCGCGGCCGGTGGAAAGCCTTCTTCCGACCCGAAGGGGTCGTCCTGACCGGAGCCGGGAACTCCGCCGGCGGGGCAGGCGTCCGACGGATGTCGCCCCGCTCGGTCCCCCTGCCAGACTGACCCCGACCCAGGACGGGCAGACGCCCGCCCTTCGAACTCCCGAGGCTTTCCCCACGGTGCTGCGACCCCGGTGTGCCACCGCCCCCGCCCACGACCGGGTCCGGAGCCGGCCGAAGACGCCGAAGACGACGACACGAGGCAAGGATTCGTGAACTTCACGCGCTGGAGCGCCCGGCTCCCCGGAACGCAGCGCCGCGCCGCAGCGCGGACCGACAACGTGGTCACCCCGGACCGGCTCGGGGAGGGCTCCGTCCCCGCGGCCCGCGCCGGACAGTTCACGGCCGGCGCGCCGGCGCTGCCCGCCGTGGACGAACTCCCGGTACGTGAGGTCCTCGACCGCGTCCCGGCTCTGGTCGCCCTCATCCACGGCCCGGACCACCGCCTCGCCTACGTCAACGACGCCTACGTCGCCGCGTTCGGCGCCCGCCCGGTCGGCATCCCGGCCCGCGAGGCGCTCCCGGAACTCGACGAACTGGGCCTCTTCCCGCTCCTCGACCAGGTCCTGCGCAGCCGCAGGCCCCGCACGGTCAAGTCCCGCAAGGCCCCCGACGGCCGCTCCTACACCTTCAGCTGCACCCCGGTCAGCGACGGCGAGAGCGGTGGCGTCCTGGTCTTCGCCACCGACGTCACCGACCACGCCGAGGCCGCGGAACGCCTCAGAACCAGCGAACGGCGCCAGCGCGAGACCGCCGTCACCCTCCAGCGCTCCCTGCTCCCCCAGGAACTGGAACAACCCGACGACCTGCGCGTGGCGGCCACCTACCAGCCGGGCGGCACGGAAGCCGCGGTCGGCGGCGACTGGTACGACGTGATCACGCTCGGCGGCGGCCGCACGGCCCTGGTCATCGGCGACGTCATGGGCAGAGGCGTGCGCGCCGCGGCGGTCATGGGCCAGCTCCGTACGGCGGTCAGGGCGTACGCCCGCCTGGACCTGCCCCCGCACGAGATCCTCCAGCTCCTCGACGGACTCGCCACCGAGATCGACGCCAACCAGATCGCCACCTGCGTGTACGCCATCCACGACCCGAACGAGGGCCGCCTGGTGTACGCCTCCGCCGGCCATCTGCCGATCCTGGTCCGCGACGAGAGCGGGGTGGTCCTGCGTGCCGACGAGCCCACCGGCCCGCCCCTGGGCACCGGCAACTGGATGCACGCCTCGGGCTCGATCCCCCTGGGCCCCGGCTCCACGGCCGTCCTCTACACGGACGGCCTGGTGGAACGCAGGAACGAGGACCTGGACGAGGGCATCGCCGCCCTCGAACGCGCCCTCGCGGGGGCCACCGGCACGCCCCAGGTGATCTGCGACCGCCTGGTCAGATCGGCCGGAGTGACCGCCGACCACGACGACGACGTGGCCGTCCTGGTCCTCCAGCACCCCGCCCGCACGGGCCCTGACGGCGAACTCTTCCGCAACGCTGCCCTGGAACTCCTCGGCGGTGTCGAGGCGGCCCCCCGCGCGCGTGCCTTCGCCTCCGGCGTCCTGACGAGCTGGCGCTTCCCGCCCGAGCTGCACGACCTGGGCGTCCTGGCCGCCAGCGAACTCGTCGCCAACTCCCTGCAACACGGCACCCCGCCCATGCGGCTGCGGCTGCGCCGCACCGACCGCCGCCTGATCATCGAGGTGACGGACGGCGACGACCACCTGCCCAGGCGCCGCCGCGCGGACCCGGGCGACGAGTCGGGCCGGGGGATCGCCATCGTCGCGACGATCGCCTCGGCCTGGGGTTCCCGCCGTACACCCGGCGGCGGCAAAGCGGTGTGGTGCGAGTTCGCGCTGCCGCGGTCGAAGTGACCCTCAGGCGCGCGCCCGAGCTTCGCCCGGCACAGCAGCGCCGCCCTGCGCCACCACCCGGCTCTTCGCCGACCACGGCTGATCCTGTACGACGGTCAGCCGCCGCCCGAGCCGCACCCCGAGGAACGTGATGCCCAGGGAGAACAGCAGGAACGTCACGACGTACGGCGCGTGCAGCGAGGCCCCCATGGGCCCGCCGACCGCCGGCCCGACGGCCAGCGCGAGCTGCTTGACCAGTGCGAACGCGGAGTTGTACTGCCCGGCCAGTCCCTCCGGCGCGAGATCGGCGACCAGCGGCGCGACCGTCGGCGACAGCATCGCCTCACCGAGCCCGAACAGCGCGTACGTCGACACGAACGCCGCCGTGGCCATCTCCTGGCTGCCGTGCCCGAGGCCCGCGTACCCGGCCATGACCCAGGCCACGGCCCAGATGAGCCCCACCGCGGCGATCACGCGGGACCGCCGGCGCCGCTCCACGAACTTCAGCACGAGGAACTGCGCGACCACGATCATCGCCGTGTTCGCGGCCAGCGCCGTACCCAGCGCGGACGTCGAGATCCCGGCGGCCTCGACCCCGTACGCGCTCAGCCCGGACTCGAACTGCCCGTAGCAGGCGAAGAACAGCACGAAGCCCAGGACGCACAGCTGCACCATGGCCCGGTTGCCGAGCAACTGCTTCCAGCCGCCCTGCCCCGACGGCCCCGGCGCGTCCTCCATGCGCGGCGAGTGCGGCATCCGCACCGTCGCCAACACGACCACCAGCAGCAGGAACACCGCCGCCTCGATCGCGAACAGCAGGGTGAAGGACGCGGCGCTCGTCGTGTCGACGAGATGACCGCCGATGAGCCCGCCGACGCCGAGTCCGAGGTTCTGCAGGAAGAACTGGGTGGCGAAGGCACGCGAGCGGGTGTCGGCCGAGGAGCAGTCCACGATCATCGTGGCCAGCGCCGGCTGCATCACGGCCTGCCCGGCACCGAGCGCCGCCGCCGACACCAGCACGGTCGCGGCGGTCGAGGCGAGACCCAGACTCAGCGCCCCGAGGGCGGCGGTGACCAGGGCGGCGAGCAGCACCGGCAGCGGCCCCCGCCGGACGATGGCCCGCCCGGCGAACGGCAGCACGATCAGCGCGGCCACGGCGAAGACGGCGAGGACGAGCCCCGCCGTCATGGCCCCCAGCCCCCGCACCTGCGCCACGTAGACGTACAGGTAGGGGACGGTGAAGCCCAGCCCGAACGCGCTGAGTGCGTTGCCCATGTGGATCCGGCGCATCGCCGCGCCCATCGCCCTGGTCACGTTCACCTCATTCAATAGTTAGGAGTGAAGACTTCGAAGCTAAAGTTCGAAGCTAAACAGTACACCTCGAAGGACTTCAACGCCAAGCAGCTCCGTGCCATACTGCGACCATGGGTGACACCCCCGGCGGCCTCGGCGAACCGACGCTCGAAGAGCAGATCGCCGCCTACCAGCGCGAGTTCCAGGACCTCGACCCCCAGGTCGAGAAGATCGTCTCGGCGCTCTCCCGGCTCAACCGCCGTATGAACGTCGCCTACGGCCGTCAGACCGCCGCCCTCGGGATCAGCAACGCCGAGTGGGAGGTCCTCAAGGCCCTCGTACTCTCCGGCGCCCCCTATCGCCTGGGTCCCAGCGACCTCGCCAAGCGTCTGGGGCTGACACCGGCCGCGATGACCCACCGGATCGACCGCATGGTCGCCGAGGGTCTGGTCACCCGGGACCGGGACGAGAACAACCGGGTGCGCGTGATCGTGGAACTGACCGCGGAGGGCCGGGGCAGGTGGCTGGAGGCGATGCGCAGGGCCACGGTCTTCGAGGAGGACCTGCTCCAGGACCTCTCCGCCGAGGAGCGGGCCACCCTCGGGGAGGCCCTCACCCGCCTCCTGCGCCGGGTCGAGCACGCCCAGCCGGACGCCGGCGGACGGCTCAGCGACCTCGACTGAGGGCCGGACGTGCCGGAGGGAAAGATCTTGACAGGGGGCGCTTGACACCCCCCTCCCGGATGCGTACAGTTCTTCGGGTTGCCGCAGAGCCGTAACGGTTCTCCGACAGCACCTCCGCCGCGGTAGCGGCACCACAAACCACCAGCAAGATCTCCCAGCGGGGTTGAATTCGGCGTGTCCGAATTGAATTCGATTGGGTACGGCAGCTCGATTAGGAGCTACCGGAACGATCCGCTAGGGTTTGAGACGTCGGAACGGCCCAACGGCCGGGATGACAAGCCCGCTGACTGGGAATCAGGCCCGAAAGGATCTGATAGAGTCGGAACCGCCGGAAAGGGAAACGCGAAAGCGGAAACCTGGAAAGCACGAGGAAATCGGATACGGAAACGGTCTGATAGAGTCGGAAACGCAAGACCGAAGGGAAGCGCCCGGAGGAAAGCCGCGAGAGAGTCTCTCGGGTGAGTACAAAGGAAGCGTCCGTTCCTTGAGAACTCAACAGCGTGCCAAAAATCAACGCCAGATATGTTGATACCCCGTTCCCGGCCTTTTCAGTCGGGGCGAGGTTCCTTTGAAGTAAAACACAGCGAGGACGCTGTGAACGGCCGGGCTTATTCCGCCTGGCTGTTCCGCTCTCGTGGTGTCATCCCGATTACGGGACAACATTCACGGAG